>JAYSPO010000460.1:0-3782 GCA_043722015.1 Candidatus Kuenenia sp.
GCACACGCTGAACTACTCAACCGGGAGTCCCTGCAGCAGGAGCGGGAGTCCAAATATCAGCAGCTGTCTGACGATTACGCTTCACGCGAAGCATCGCTCAGCCTGCGTGCCCTTGAGCTACAGACGAAGGCTGAAGCGCTGTCGCTGCACGAAGTTGCTCTGTCAGATCGGGCAAAAGCACTCGCAGACGCGGCCCAAAATCCCGCGCCCGTTGCCTCTGTCAGTGCCGATCTTCGCCGTCTGGAACAACTAGCCGCGATCGAGGCCAAACGGGAAGAACTGGATCGCCGGGAAGCGGAGATTTTCGCTGCGGAAGAACGCTTTGCTGAAACGCGAAAGTCCGCCGATTCCATCGTGCAGGCAGCAGAATCGGAGCGAACGGCCTTGCTGAGTGCCAACAAGGATCTGCTCTGCGAACGCAACGCTCTGTCTCAACTGCGCCAGGATCTGGTGAGCCGCGAATCTGGGATCGCCGACCGCGAAGTCCTGGTTGCCCGACAGTTGGAGGACATGCGCAGCCGATTCGCCGTGCTTGATCTGCGCACTGTGGAGCTCAAGCACCATGAATCAGAAATCGACAGCCGGGCCGCTGACGTCCATCGCCGTGTTCAGCAGTTCAAGAGCGATCGACAAGTCCACCGTGAGACAAACCGCGTCGAACTTCCTGTTGACGAATCAAACTCCGCCTTTGTCGGGAGCCCAGCGGAACTGTTGGCGGTCCGCCAGCAATTGGATGAAATGCAGCAGGCTCTGACGGCCACTGACGATGCGCGGGCTTCGATGCTTGCTGAGCGTGAGGCCCTCTTGTCCGCCGTGCGGGAGCTGCAAAAGGCTCTGCAGGATGCTCGCCAGGACGTCGAAGATGCCAATCGGCTGAAAAGCGAATCGGGGTTCCAGGAACAACGCCTGCAGCAGGCTTATCAGTCCATTGAAGAACATAGCCAAAGTCTGCAGTTGAGTGAATCGAAGCTCCGGCAGGCTTGTCAGGAGTCGGAGTTGCTGCGCGCGGAGCTGGCGGACTCTGTTTGCCAGCGTGAAGAACTGCACGCAAAGCTGGCCGAATTTTCTCTATCGACGAACTTCGCGTCGCCTGTGCAACAGGCCGGTGCTGGTGCCGATTCTGCTGATTCCGGCGAAACTCTGTCGCGGGAATTGGATCGACGCGCGGAACTGCTGGACCGACGCGATGAAGAACTACGTGAACGAGCAAGGAAAATTGTGCTGACCGAAGGCGACATCGAATCCCAGCGGCGTCTGTTGCTGGAAGCACGTCAGCAACTGGAACTGGCTCGTGCCGAGATCCAGGTGGCCATGCGGAAGCAGACTGAACTCCCGCAGCATGCAGCTTCACACTTGCCGGGACAGCAGTTCGGTTCATCATTCGCTGGTGAGCATAAATCTGATCGCCACGTGTCTGATGATGCGAATCTGTCCCATGATACGGATTGCCGCGAATCGAATGACTCTTCGTACGTTCCGGCGACTGATCTGCGATCTGAACTCGCTGGACTGTTCGGAATGCGAAAACCAGCTGCGGAAAGCGTGACGCCGCCGCCACTGCCGTCTGCCGCTTTCGTGGATCTGTCCGAACCTTCGGGCGAAAATCAGTCCGTCGTCTTCCATTTCGGTTCCGCTGCGGCTCAACTTACTGCGACGGACTCAAAGCAGACTATTGCCGCTGACGCGGAACCTGCTCGCGAAGAGAACTCCGACGATGTTGTCCGCGACTATATGGAACAACTCCTGTCACGCAATCGCAAATCCGCCGGTACCGCGCTGCCGGGCGAACTCAAGGCTGCTGACAAGAAGAAGGATCCTGCGGCTGCCTCTGCTGGGAAGGTTTCCGGGGGACCATCCCCTAAGTCCCCGCCGAAAGTCATATCCTACATCGAGCAGTATATGGCGGGAAACATGGGCAATCTGGCCAACGACGAGCCCCAGACGATGTCTGAGGCGAACATTGAGACCAGAGATCTCGCAGCGTTCGATGAGAAACGACCAATTCCGCTGCGCCCGAAAATGGACCTTCTGAAACTGAAGGAGAATATGGCATCTTTTCGCTCTCTCTCGGAACAGTCTGTTGAAAACGCTTTGGCGTCGCACGCCATCAAGTTGGAACGTCTGGGCTTCAGTGGTCGCGTGGTATTTGCCGCTCTGCTTGTCCTCAGTAGTGTCTTGCTTGGAATCGCGAACTATTATGGCGCGATCGACGCACCCATGCTGACGTGGGTCACACTTACCTCGGCGATCGCGATTTTGACCGAATTGTATCGTCGATACCAAGCCATCGCGGTTCACACTCGCTATCCGCTGGACCTGGTCTTTAGGTCTGGTAAACCGAAAGGGCTTGTTGCACAATCCGCCAGGCTGATGGCCACCGTCGTCGCCGAATCTGCTTGCGAGGACGATATGTCTGTCAATGACGAATGCGTTGTGCCTTCCTGGACGATCGGTCACTCGGGATCTCTGCCTGTGGAAAACCTGGTGTCGTAGCGCGACTTCCTTCGTGGGCGGGTTCTCTGGATACTGACAACCGATGGATTTGCCGCTATCATCGGTGAAATTGTCTTCTGACTGTTTCACCGGAGTCTGCTTGTGTCTGCTTTTCGCCGTCTGTGCCTGCTGATCTTTCTTGTTTCGCTTGCCGGTTGCTCCAGCGATTCTCCGCCATCGCTGACGGTTTCCAAAGTGACCGCAGCTGAAGCGGCTGCCATCAAGGCCCTGCAGGCGGCCGGGGCCACGATCAAGACCGATGACAGCGGTTGCGTTACCGATATAGATCTGCACAAACTCACGCTGGCACCGGAAACGCTGGGTTTTCTCCCGGATTTGCTTTCTCTTCGGGTGCTTAACCTCGCTGATTCTTCGTTCAGCGACCAGTCTTTGCCCGTACTGGAACGGGTCTCGCCGTTGTTGGCCCTGCTCGATCTTCGTGGCTGTCAGATATCGGATAAAGCCACGGTCGTTATCGCGCGGTTCACTGGATTGCGGGCTCTGCGACTTAATGGAAAGAACGGAGATACTAATATCGGCGATGACGGTATCAAGGCTCTCGCGGCCTGCAAATCGCTGAAAGTTCTGGCTTTAGACGATCTCACGTTTGTCGGCACCGACGGCTTGGCCGCCTTAACGGGTCTCAAGGATCTTGAAGAACTCTACGTCGCTGGCACTATCGTCGATGATGATTCGTGCAAGCTGATTGCGGGTTTTCCGCGACTGAAGAAACTACGACTGGCCAGAAATCAGGTGAGCGATTCCGCGCTGGAAACACTTTCTGCTTGTTCCTCGCTCGAGGAATTGGATCTTAGCGAAGACTCTCTGATTACTGACGCGGGGATGGCTCACATTGCAAAGCTGCGACAATTAAAGAAACTCAATCTGTGGCGGGTTCAGATCTCTGATGCTGGCGCACTGATGCTGGCTCCACTGACGAAGTTAGAATGGCTGAATCTGGACAACACCAAGCTGTCCGACGCCGGGCTGCCAGTGCTCGCCCAAATGCCGGCACTCACTTTTCTCCATCTTGGATCGACTCAGATCACTGCCGCCGGAGCACCTGCTTTGTTTCATCTGAAGTCACTCAAGGATCTTAAAATCACCCGCACGGCTCTCGGATCAAGTGACACTGCCGTCAATGAGTTGAAAAAGATTCTACCTGATACGGCGATTCAAACGGAATATGTCGAAAGCGAGTGACCCTGATTCGGTTGTTGATAACTTGTTGAATACCGCTCATTGACTGTCTGTGTGACGTCGTTATTCGCCGCCATCTGATTTGACTG
>JAYSPO010000461.1:0-7411 GCA_043722015.1 Candidatus Kuenenia sp.
CGGGGCTGGACTGAGCGGAGCGAAGGAAGCCCCGGGGTTTCGGGCTATCGCCCTCCAACCCCGGCCACCCGAAGATTAAGATTTGACAAAGCACTAGCCGATTTCCTGCCGTCGAATCGGCTAGCGTCTCAGGCTCAACGGGTACTCTTCATCCTGCCGCTCGCGTTTATTGAAATGCCAGCAGTCAAATCAACATCATCTCTGCAGGCTCTGCGGATCTGTGCTTTTTTCAGAATAGCAGCCGAACATCTGCTTGTTTCTGCGTTTCTACGATTTGCCGGATAAACTGGTCAGAATGCGAGTCGCGGAGCGACGTCGCCTACGTAGCACAGTCGCTCCGCGACTGTGATTCATTCCGGCAACTGGTGACAGATCTTGCTCATTCCTAATCTCAAACAACACGTATTTGGGACTTCAGTCGTTTCGCCACTTAATCAAGGTTGATCCATCATGCGTCTCTTTCGCCGCTCGCTGCTGATCGTCATCGGAGCCATCACCCTGTCGATAAGTGTGCGGGCTCAGGACGACGCCGTCGTTGCTGAAGATGCTGCCCCGCCGCTTGTCACAAAATTTTACGATATCACGCTGCTGACAACAGTGAGGCAGCAGTTTCCGTTTGCTGATGGATCAGATCATCGCCCAGGAGCGATGCATCAGATGACCGGCACGTTCGGTGGTGGGCAGGCAGGCGGTATGGGCGGTGGTGGCCTGGGAGGCGGTGGTGGAGCCTTCAGCCTTCCAATGGAACCAGCGCAATTTGGCGGCGGCAGCCTTGGTGGCGGCGCGGCTCCGATTCAGTCGGTTGAGCCTGCTCTGACGCAGCAGCTTGAAGAACGGGGAGAATCGATTTCCACTCTGATCGTCAACCACATCGACCCTCAGTCATGGACAAACAGCGGCGTTGGGACAGGTGAAATCACGGAACTGGGCAACACACTCCTGATCCGCCAGACAGAATCGGTTCACGAGCAGGTCGCAGCATTCCTGAAGTCCCTCACAAGCTCCGCCGTCGGAACGGCGACATACGAGGTGGAAGCATGGTGGTTGCCGACGACCGAACCCAGCACCATGCAGTTGAAAAATCTCCTGAACGGAAATCTCGAAGAAGCGACCGTCCTTGAACAACTGGCAGCGCTCGTCCAGGACGAAGGTGGCTATCACGGCATCCTGCTGTGTCCTGACAGAGTCACCACGCACATGGCCTCGGGGAAGAAAGTTCCCGTCATCATCGGATCGACTCCTGTGGTTGGGACAGGATCCGCAGGACACAGCCCCACTGTGCAAGTCCTGCATCTTGGCCTGATGCTGGAAGCCAGAGTCACTTCCGTTCCGGATTATTTGATACCTGAAGTGGACGGGAAGAAATCAGAACAGATAGAACTGAACTTTCGGTCGCAGGTCACCGGCCCAGACGCTCACGTCCAGGATCGCTCCACGATCGAAAAGATCGATCGATATGAACTCGGGGAACACACCGCAGCAGGTTCGTGCCGCATTCGGATCGGAATACCGACGCTGATCGCCTCGCTCACGCAATTGTCGGATCAGGAGCCAGACACCACCGAGATCCCGCCCGAACTACAATTGGTCGTCCGGGTCACCCGAATTGCCGACTAGAACCCTGGCGCGGCGAAGCCGCAAATCCGAATTTCGAAATCCCAAAGAACTACGGTTGAAAAGATGCGCGCAAAATGCCCGGTTGTTCGAAAGAAAGAATCCAGCGAGGCAGTCGCGGCGTCCTGCCGCTCATGTTTAACGCTTTATGGCCAAATCCGGAGCGAATGGAAACAGAGACGGGCCGAGTTGTGGCAACTCGGTCTAAGGCTGCGATTCCTGTAGCTTGGACATTCATGTCCGAGATCTTGACCACAAACGGTCGCATTACCGAGCGGCTGTCAAGGTCCAATAACCATCGCTTCGATCGTGTTTCATGACTATGCGACGGACATGAATGTCCATCCTACATGAGATCGTTCCACCATCGCACTCAAAATGACTGTCGCTTGTATCAGGACTGGCTGGCGACTGTTTCATGGTCGGCAGTTTTTTCACGTCGCATCGGGTCTTTCGTGGTCCAGCGCAGCAGTAGCGGCAACAGCACAAGGTCGCTGATGAGGCCACCGATCATTGACAGACTCAGCAGCGCGCCGAAGTAGACCAGCGGGATAAATTCCGAGACGGTGAGAACCATAAACCCGGCGACGAGTGCGATATGCGCCAGGACCACAGCCTTGCCGACGCCGGACTGGGCGATCTGCAAAGCTCGCGTCAATCCGACTTCCGGCAGTGAATTCTGGAACACCTCGAAGTAATGGACGGAACACGTAAATCCCATCGCCACGCTGGCAATCATTGCCGTGCCGATATTCACCGGCACATTCAGCAGTCCCAGCGATCCGGTCACAAGGGCGATCGGGAACACATTGGGCACCAGGGAAATCAGCCCGATACGCAGGCTGCGAAACGCAATCCACATGCACACCACCGTGCCGATGGACGCCCACATGAAGCTCCGGATCTGATCTGTCAGCAGACTGTCGATTATATGCGCCATCAGCACGAACAAACCGGACGCGGTCGCAGACTGTAAAGGCGGAGCTGAGCCACTGTCAGTAATTCCGTCGTCATCTGCCACCAGAGCTGCATGCGCGCGTTCGGTATCGATCGCATGCTGCTTGTCAAAATGACTGGCGACGACGTCGCGGACACGCTGAATCTGAGCCAGCTTGATATGTGTCGGCTGCTGTTCTGCAGAACGCAGCACGATCCTCATCCGATGCCGATCCGGATTATAAAATCCTTCCACGAGCTCTGGCTGCTTGTTCATGAACGTGTTCAGCCGTTTCGCAGCGTTACCCAGCCGCGGTGGAATGTCGATGCCGTCGTTGAGCGACAACACATCCAGCTCGATTCCCTCAGCAGAAAGCTCGTGCAGTCGATCGGTCAGTTCGCGGGTGTTGTCCAGAAACTCGGTCGTGATCGGGTCCGGCACATCGAACGACACGTCCCAGGAACCCGCCGGCCCCAGATGGGTCTCGATGAACTTCAGTGACTGCACGATCGGGGATGATTCACGAAAGTTTTTGCTGAAATCGGTTTCGACCTGCATGATGAACAGCCCCGGCGCCGTCACGGCCGTCAGCACCAGACACCAGATCGTCGTTCCGACGGGATGTCGATCAATCATGTGGGCCATCCTGTCGAGCAGCCGGTCGAGCGCATCTTCCATGCGGACCTGACCCGGAATCGGCACATGCTTTCCGGACGCGAACGTCGCAGGCAGCACCGCCAGCGTGAACACCAGCACCATGAGTGTGCCCAGCGTCATCATAATGGCGAAGCTGCGCACCGGAACGATGTCCGACACAAGCAGCGCCGCGAAACCGACGGCGATTGTGATCACCGTCCACATTACCGGATGCCATAATTCCCGCAGCGTGCGCAGCGTCGCTGCCTGCGGATCCAGTTCGGATCGGAGTTCACGGTAATACACGATGATGTGTGTGGTGGTGCCGATCGAAATGACGGTCACCAGAGAATTGAGCATGGAACTGACCATGCTCAGCTGAGCGCCTGCAAGCACGAGCACCGCCCTTGTGCAGGTGACCGAAGCAATCACAATCCCCACTGACGCCAGCACCCAGCGCAGATTCTTGAAAATCACCAGCAGCATGACAGACAACACGACCAGCGACGCGAGGTAGAGGATATTGCCGTCGTGTTCGACCAGGTTGAACATGTCCTGAATCTGTACGGCTTCGCCAGCCACGGCTGCCCCAGGAATTGTAGCCGCCGCCGTTTCGCGAATTGCCGCGACTGTTTCGCCGCGTGAGACCGGAGAATTTCCGGCAGACAATAGCTGGAGCACGATCGCCGTCGATTGCTGGTCAGGACCAATCAACACTCCGTCAAACAGTTTCAGCATTTTCTGACGGGTGTTCTTGTTGTACGGTGACTTTCTGAGAAACCGTTCCAGATCCCGCGTGCGATCTTTATCGACGCCGGGCAGCTCGCTGAGTTTCTGAGACAGCTCAGTAATTCGACTGGTCGCGGCCTCACTCAGTTCAGGAATATCGTTTTCCGGATTGGTCCGGATGAGACCCGGTTCCTGCCATGCGACGATGACAAACTCGTCACCGCCAAAATCCTGGCGTGACTGGAGCAGCAGTTTGATGTCCGGATTGTCCGGAGGAAAGAACGATTCGATCGTCTGATCAAATGTCAGTCTTTCGGCAATCGGGATGCATACCGCCAGCGTCACTACCGCCGCCAGCAGCAACCAGTTTCTGAATTTGACCAGACCTTCCATGTGCTCCCTTTTTCCCTTAAAGGTGAATCGTAGCTGATCGTTGAAGACTCGGGAATCTATGAACCATGAGTGGCATCCATGCGTCAATTGCTGGACAATGTTACATTGATCTCCGAAAAATTTATCGAACGTTTCACCCGTGGCCGCACGACCAAGCCGTCAATCCTGACCTTGCTGAAAAACCTGGTCTGCGGCCACGGGTGAAACTGGGTAACTGAGAATTGCTCCCCTTGACGCCTGACCGTGTAACGCGGAAACACGGCGACGAAAGAAAACCATGACTCTGGACGAACTGCTGAAACAATACGAAAATGGCCCCGATCTGCTCAAAACGGCCATCGCAGGCGTGCGGGAGGATCAGCTTGATCAGACTCCGGTGCCGGGCAAATGGTCGATTCGCCAGGTGGTGTGCCACATCGCCGACTTTGAACCTGTTTACACGGATCGCATGAAGCGTGTGCTCGTGGAAAACAATCCCACGATGTTCGGCGGCGATCCGGATGTCTTTGCCGCAGGACTTCACTATGACAAACGCAACGTCCAGGAAGAACTGGAATTGATCTCCGTCGTGCGGCGTCAGATGGCCGTCATTCTGAGGAACACCGATGTTGAGGACTTCCAGCGAACCGGTGTCCATTCCGAAGCCGGTCCGCTCACACTCGAAACACTTCTGGAACGCATCACCCGCCACATCCCGCATCATGTGACATTCGTCGCTGCCAAGATCGCCGCGATGCGGTGAATCGACCGCAGCTCAGGCAAGCTCATGCGAGCAGGCGACACGAACGAGCCAGTTCATATCGTGATATACGAAAACGTCTGTGAATGCTGCCCGGGAAACAATCTTCATTTCACCGTCACCCTGCACTGTGACTCGCTGAATTCCTGAAACCACTGCCGTAGTGCCAAGCAACTCGACCTCGATAATTTCAAATATCCAATCGAATGCATGAAAGTCCGCACTCATCACGGATTCGAGAAATGTATCGCGATTTTGGCGTTGGCCCGCGCCTAGAAGAGTGAAGTCGGCGGAAAGATACGTGGCGAGCAGAGGCCCGTCGTGAGTACAGATTGCGTGTAGAATATCGGCGCTCAGGCGAAGCAGGGTCTCCTTCGCGGATTCCACTTGCGGGTGTGGCGATTGGGATTCATTCATCGATATTCTCGTTGGGCTAAACAATGTGAATCGTGCGATCAGCGTTTAGTTTATGTACTTCGCGCGCTTATGATTGAGACAATTAGCGAGCGGCATGCGTCAGCTTGCCGGTACAAGAACGCGGTACCGGAGGGCTCACGCCGCTCCGCTCGCCGGAATCAATTCACACCGTGTGGATCATAATCAGTTTCGGCTGCATGGATTGGTCGCAAGTCTGCGGAATCAATCGGAATCTATCAGCGGGAAGAAACCGTGGTGCAACTCGTAGAACGCTCAGACGTCGGCGTGAACAATCTGCCAATGAACTACCTCGCCTGCATCAGATCATTTGACATCTTCAGCAGTGCATCGACAATCTTCGGTGACGCATCCTGCTGCACAAAGTTTGTACCGATCCAGGTCTCGTAGCCACCTCGTTCATGCTGTTCAGGCGTCGGCAGGTAACCGTACCAGCCGTTGGCCAGTTCCACCGTGAATGTCTGCGAAAATGGAGTGCGGTTTTTCAGTTCCAGTCCGATCTCGACAAATGTCTCGAACGGAATTGCGGAAATGCTCAGGCTGCCGATCTTCAGAACCTGCAGACGCGCGTCGATCGTTTCCGGGCCGTCTTTGAGTTTCGTCAGTCGCTCCAGATAGATGCGTTCTTTACTGCGAGGTTCTGCGGGCTGAGTGGCGGTGACCTCAGCAAGATACTGCAGTGTTTCGGGTGTGGGTTTGCGCAGCGTCAGAGGCAGGTCCATGGCCGCAGCGTCAAGAGCAACCCAGTTCTGGAACTCGACGTTCTGATGGGCTTCGTACACTCGATCGGCGACTTTGTTCGCAACCTCCTTCATCTTGTCGTAGGACGCTCGGCGAACGCCCGGCTCGCGGAAATTGATGTTGTTAATGTCGCCGCTGGTTCCGTTGGTCAGCATGCCCACAAACGGGAGATCGTCGTCTCTTGAAAAACGCTGTTCGAGATTGCGGCAAAAGTATCCAAAGTAGTCGGCCGACACATCGCCGTTGGGGACACCGCCCACATAGTGCAGCGAATAATTTGCCAGCAATGCAATCGGACGCCCGTCCACGCTTTTCACGGAGACAAAACCGATTTCCGGATCCACAGGGCCAGCCGGTCGGACGAGAGATGCGCTGCCGGCCGGTGGATTCATTCTCACCTGATCGGTTCCGCCAAAGGGGTTCTTCAGCAGTGATTCATCGGTGACTTCCCAGCGACGGTTGAAGACCTCAGACGGTTCTTCAGCGCGACCCCATCCGATCACGGCAGGCTCGAGGTGATTAACAGCACGATGCACACCGTCAGCGATGCGTGTCGCCAGAAATGTCTGGTACTCCGTGGTTTCATCTTTCCACATCACTCCCTTTGGCCCGCGCGTCGTGGTGCCGGAATGGGTATGAGTGGCGGCTATCAGGACATGCGATCCCGGGATTCCGACGGTGTCGTTGATCTGGACTTTCGCGGCGTCAATCACTTCGCGAGGGATTCCCAGTAAGTCACAGATCACGATGGCAACTTTGTTTTCCCCGTCATCGAGCAACAGGCAGCGCGCGTGGAGTTCATCATGGATGTTCTTCGCGGGAAACGGCTCCCAGCCGCCAATGATGTTTTCGCCCAGTGCCGGAGTAATATTGCTGGCGGATGCACCAGCGCGAAAGATCTTTGCTGGTGCTGCTTTTTGCTGGGCGGTTGCGGGCAGGCAGACGATCAGCAGAGCGGCGAAACAGACAGATGCCAAACTCGAAGTTCGACTTATCGCAGACATGGACAGAATTCCTTCCGGAGACGTTTGCATACCGCGCGCGTTTGAGGATGGCACGCTCGTTTAACCGCGTGGGCAACGCCCCGCGCTTCAAATTTCAAATTTCAAATTGAACAATCTTAAATTGAACAATCGCGGCCCGCTGGGCACGCGGTTAAACCGGCCAATGCCTACCGACGGCTTCAT
>JAYSPO010000462.1:0-4269 GCA_043722015.1 Candidatus Kuenenia sp.
AACTGGCGGATGTGGAAAAGGCCAAAGCGTCTCTCTTGGTGGCGGAGAAGTCCCTGGCACGGATTCAGGCGGGTGCGAAGGCTGGAGAAATCGTCGCTCAGGAAGCGATGATTGAGCGGACTCGCGAGAAACTCAGGTTGGCAGAAAAAAAACTGGAGCGAATTCGGCGGCTTGTCCAGTCGAAAGCGACGTCCGAGGATGACCTGGACGTTGGCATCACGGACATGGAGGTCCTGCAGCGGGAACTCCAGCAGCATGAAGCGACGCTGATTGCGTTGAAGGAAGTACGCACGGTTGATGTGGACCATGCTCTGGCAGAAGTTACGCGAGCCACAGCGGAGTTGCAGCGCGCGAGCGCAGACCTGAAAATTTCTGTGATCCGAAGTCCGATCGCAGGCTCGATTCTTCGCGTGAACAGCCGCAGCGGGGAACGAATCGGAACGGATGGATTGCTGGAACTGGGGGACACACGGCAGATGGATGTCGTTGCTGAGATTCATGAATCCGACATCCTGCAGGTGAAAGCGAACATGCCGGCAACCATTTTTCTTCGTAATCTCGAGCGAACACTGCACGGTCATGTGGTTGAGATTGGTGGCCTGGTGGGTCGAAACGATGTGCTTTCCGACGACCCGGTGGATGACACGGACGCACGCGTTGTGGAGGTCAGGATTCGACTCGACGCGGACGACGGACAACTCGTTGCACGGATGTCATACGCCGAGTTGAAGTGACGATCGATACTCAGACGCGACCATCTTCGATCACGGGGCGGACCACCGATCTTTCAGAGAAGGAAAACTCACGATGAGTCAGCGAATTCCGCTGTCATGGCTGCAGCTCAAACACGAAAAGATGAAGCTGTTCGCTGCGGTCGCTGGAGTGATGGTTTCCGTTGTGCTGATGTGGATGCAGTTGGGACTGCTCAAGGCTTTGTTTGCCAGTGCCGTTGTTTTTCATGGCGCCCTGGGGGGAGAATTGATCGTTATTCACAGTCAGTACGAGCACCTCCTGCACAGCAAGCCCTATTCCAGTCGTCTGCTGTATCGCCTGCGAGGCAGCCCGGATGTACAGGACGTTTTTTCGATCTATGTTCAGATGGCGGAATGGAAGAGTCCGTGGAATGGTGAAGTGCGATCGATTCAGTGTTACGGTGTCGAAACCGAGACGCCTTCACTGAATCTGCCTGGATTCGCCGATCAGGTGCAGGAACTACGAAAGACCGATGTGTTTCTGTACGACCGCGCCGGACGACCAGGATTCGGTAACGTCGTTTCCGCCAGTGAGCAGAACGAACTCATCGAGCCGGAGATCAATCGTCGCCGGATGACCCTGACGGGGCTGATTGATCTGGGTGCTTCTTTCGGAGCTGATGGCAACATTCTCGTGAGCCACGCCAATTTCCTGCGACTCTTTCCTGCTCGAAAACCGGGTGCGATCGATGTCGGCGTGGTCAAGTTGAGCCCCGGCGTTTCGGTCGAGTCTGCACAGCGGACGTTTCAGGAACTTCTCGGGAAGGAAGTCAGGGTTCTGACGCGCGACGAGTTTAAAGAGGTTGAATTGTTTTACTGGAAGGCAGCGACGCCGATTGGGGTCATCTTTTCTGCCGGAACGGTGGTCGGATTTTTCATCGGTTTTATTGTCGTCTATCAGATCCTTTACACCGATGTCACCAACCATCTCCCACAATATGCCACGATGAAAGCGATGGGGGGTTCGAATCGTTATCTGTATCGGCTTGTGCTCGAACAATCCTTTCAGCTGGCGATGATGGGATTTGTTCCCGGGACCCTTGTGGCGGCTGGGATGTATGCGGTTTTACGAAAAGTTACTCAGCTTCCGCTGGTCCTTGAACCGACGCGGGGCGTTGCCCTGGCCGTTGCCCTGGCCGTTGTGACGGTGCTGATGTGTATGTTTTCAGGAATGCTGGCCCTCAGGAAACTTGGCTCGGCGGATCCGGCAGATGTGTTTTAAGCCTGGCAGGCGAAAAGAAACTTACCGAACCCAATGGACCTGAGCCTGAGGCTGAGGCGCTAGCCGATTTCCTGCCGTCGAATCGGCTAGCGCCTCAGGCTCAACGGGTACTTTTCATTCTGCGGCTCGCGTACCAAGGGGAACTGAAGTTTATGAACTACGACTTGCAACAACCGGTCATCTCAGGTGAAGGCATTAATTTTGCCTTCGGTCAGGGGGACCTGCGCAAACAGATTCTGTTCGACATCCGGCTGGAGATTCAGCCGGGGGAGATCGTGCTGCTGACCGGGCCATCCGGCTCAGGAAAGACCACGCTCCTGACCGGGCCATCCGGCTCAGGAAAGACCACGCTCCTGACTCTGATTGCCGGACTTCGCAGTCTTCAGGAGGGGCGACTGAACGTGCTCGGGCACTCACTCTATCAAGCGAGTCAACGGGATCTGCTGGATCTTCGTCGCCGGATCGGCTTCATTTTTCAGGCTCACAATCTGCTCCCCTATCTCACGGCATTGCAGAATGTGCAGGTGATGTTTGATCTGCATCCCGATGTGACTGCGGCGGAAGGACGCGAACGATCGATTGAAATGCTGAAACTCGTCGGGCTGGGAGAACGGCTGCACTACCCGATTGCGCGAATCTCGGGAGGCCAGAAGCAGCGAGTTGCCGTGGCGCGGGCTCTTCTGGGAGAGCCGCAACTGGTGCTGGCAGATGAGCCGACGGCGGCCCTGGACGGGACGTCGGGGCGCGAAGTGGTCAATCTTCTGCAATCGCTGGCGCGCGAACGACAACGTCCGATTCTGATGGTCACACACGACGCTCGGGTTCTCGACATCGCTGATCGAATCATTGACATGCAGGATGGTCGACTGACGGCCGAATCTCCAGCCATTCAACCTTCAGAGCAGGCACATGTAATAGGAGTCACTGATGAGCGATACGTCGCTGCTGTCACGGTCTGAGATAAAGCGCCAGCAGATTCTGAACGCCGGTCGGGAACTGTTCATGGCTCAGGGGTTCGCCGAAACCAGCATGGACCAGGTGACAGCGAAGTCCGGAGTTTCCAAGGCGACAGTTTACAACCATTTTCCGTCCAAGGAAATTCTGTTTGAGGAAGCGGTGCGTACGCGTGCCGCTGAGGTCTTTGCCGCACTTCCGGAACTCGACGCCCGGCACGTCGACCCGGAGAAAATGCTCACACAGTATTTTCACTCTCTGCTCCAGGTCCTCTTATCCGAGGATGGAGCATGCATGTGTTTCCTGCTGATGTCCGAGGGACGTCGATTCCCCGACAATGCTCGCCTGATCTACGAAACCGGTTTTGGTCGCGGGCTGAAGGAACTGGCCACCTACCTGCAGGAACTCGATTCCACAGGCACGCTGCGAGTCCCCGACCCCGACTGGGCGGCCTCTAAACTGCTGGGTCTCGTCATGCCGCCACTCCCCATAATGTGCGCAGGTTTTGCACCACTGGAAATTCCGCCGTTGGCGGAAGTGGGGAAAACGATTCGCTTGTTCCTGCGGGGAATGGGCGCAACGCACGGGGAGTGATGCATTACGCACGCTCCAAAATTCACCAAAAACTATCTGAGGAATCTTATCAAAAAAATTCAGTTGTATCAGTTGAAGAAGACAACAGAATGAGTATCATTAGGGAGGGAGCTTATCCTATACGCCCCAACAGGAGTATGAATCATTCAAAGGAACAGAGAAATGCGGCGATGATTGTATGTGGTGGCGGTACTCTGCACCATCGGTTCGACAAATTGCCTTGCAACAATCACCACCCCTAAATTCTGCGGGACGTTTGTTCCGTTCGCACCAGCCGGGAGTTGGGTTTTGGACGGATTTTTTTTGAGTTTTGATCAGTCACTGATAAATAGCGCAGGGCTCAACTACGGTTTGATTGACGGAAACATCGTGACTCGCAGAACCGATCTGGTCCCCTTTCCATTTGACTTAACTTACACGTTCGCGGATTTGAACTCGATAGTGGCTCCAACAACCAGCGTCACCAGCACTGTAGGCCGAGGCATTCGTACCTCGTTCTGAACGGGGGTGCAATCTCCCCAGTCCTGAGTTTTCAATGGCATTTTTGTAGATTGCGTGATTCAGAGGTTTCGCAGTTCAAGCGGGAAGTACCACAGTTCTATTGACCCCACTGGCCTCGTGCCAGTGGGCAAAGGTTTGGCAACTAAAACGAAACGAACGCAGCAGGCCGCTCCCCACTCGACCTTGCGTCGGTGGAAGCCAGGTTTGAAAACTATGGCCGGTCCCGCGTCCGAGACACTGACAACA
>JAYSPO010000463.1:0-2511 GCA_043722015.1 Candidatus Kuenenia sp.
TCACGGGGAAACTCAACTGGCAAACACCAAAACTTCCGCATCGCACAGTCGCGTCCCCTGTCGCATCGGACGGTTTAGTTTTTATGTTGTGTGGCGAAGGCGGGAGTGGAAAGTATTTTGCGGCCGTGCAGACGGACCCGGCGGTGAGCGCTGAGTCGCGGATTGTATTTGAACGTAAAACGACACTGCCGTATGTCCCCTGCCCTGTCGTCCACAACGGAATGCTGTTTCTGTGGGGCGACAAAGGAATTCTGGTGTGTCTGGAACTTCCCACGGGCAAAGAAATCTGGTCGCAGAGAATCGAAGGCGGCTTCAGCGGATCACCGATCTGCATCGGCGATCGACTGTTTTGTCTGACCGAAAGCGGAGAGGTCGTCGTCGTGCGGGCAGGTGATCATTTCGAAGAACTCGGACGCAATGCGGTAGGAGATGGAAGCCATTCGACACCAGCGGTTGCGAATGGGCATCTTTATCTGCGAACCTTTCGACACTTGATGGCGCTCAAGGCCCGGCCCGAGATCAACGAATAGGCGGAACGGCGCTAGCGTTTTGTCACGCATTCAT
This sequence comes from Candidatus Kuenenia sp., assembly GCA_043722015.1. GTDB lineage: Bacteria > Planctomycetota > Planctomycetia > Planctomycetales > Planctomycetaceae > SXXK01. Next base: position 565 of record JAYSPO010000463.1, read on the forward strand.
TGATGGGTTGTGTGCCACTGGCTCTGCCAGTGCTCCCCATTTACCGGAAGCACTGGCAGAGCCAGTGGCACACATCAATACACAACGGATAAAGCACTTGTGCGACTGTTGATTTAATACCAACCCGCAGCGCCAGCGAGGCAGAAACGGCTGACCTCCTCGCTGCCGCTGCGGGTTGGTATGACCATGAGCCCCAAAATTCACTAAATCAACAACCTGCTGGCCACCGGTGACGGTTTGAGAATAAGCGTCATGTCACCAATGACAAAAGCACCTGTCGTGCGTTAAGATTCGTTGCGTCAAAATCAGGGCCGGTTCTTTTGTCGGTCGCAAACGAGGAATTTTTGTAAAAGGCAGTTTCGATGAATGGTGCATGGCCAGGAGGTCCCTGTCCCCAGTGTGGTGATCACATGCCGCCACGAGTTGTGCATTGTCGGTCCTGTCGCGCCCTGTTAAATCTGGAACTCACGGAAGACAGTGTCGAGATTCCCATGTTCATACCCTTGCCGGAGCTTGCCGTGATTGCCGCTGCATCGCCAAAAGGTCATTATGTCAGTTGCCCCGGCTGTAAAGAAGAACTGCGGATTCATACGAAGTACCGCAACTTAAAAGTGCAGTGCAAACACTGCAACAAACCATTTACCTACTCACCGTTGGTTGTGATCAATGCGTTCTACGCGCAGTGCCCGCACTGCAAAAATGAACTGCGTGCCGCGATGAAGTACATTGGAAACAAAGTCGTGTGCAAACATTGTGACGGCCATATTCAACTGTTGCCGGAACCGCCGTAGAGAGATTTTTCGACCGACGCAGTGCATTGTTCATGAAAGTGCGTTCACCAGAATGCGAGTCGCGGAGCGACATCGCCTACGTAGCTCAGTCGCTCCGCCGACTGTGATTTGCTGTCATTATTCTTTGTCAACAATACTTTACTCCGCTTCATCCAGACAGCCCAGTAGCCAGCACACTGAATTCGACGCGTTTAGAAGTCGAAGCGATCTCTTCTATGAGCGACCAAAACCTTCCTGCGGCGAACCGCCCTGCTCTCTCGGTCGTGGTGCCGGTCTTCAATGAGCACGAGAGTCTGGTGCAGCTGATCGATGAACTGAATGCCGGTATCGGCAAAGCCGTGGCGAAGTTTGAAGTGATCCTTGTGGACGATGGATCTACAGACGAATCATGGCGCGTCATCACGCAGTTGTCTCAGGCAGACACCGCCAGCGCCGCACCCGTTTCCGGAATTCGTCTGCGACGCAATTTTGGCAAAGCCGCTGCGTTGACCGCCGGGATGAAAATCGCCACGGGGGAACTCATCCTGATGCTCGATGCCGATCTGCAGGATGACCCTGCAGAATTTCCGGCTCTGCTCAGACAGATCAATGCGGGCTATGATGTCGTGAACGGCTGGAAGGAACGTCGGCTTGATCCGTGGCATAAGGTCTATCCCAGCAAAGTTTTCAACTGGATGGTCGGCGCGATGACCGGCCTGAAGTTGCACGATCACAATTGCGGATTGAAGTTGTTTCGAACTGAGGTCGCCCGGGAAGTCCAGATTTATGGTGAACTGCATCGCTTCATCCCCGTGCTCGCACATGCTCGCGGATTCAAGGTTGCAGAAGTCGCCGTCAACCATCGTCCGCGGCAGCACGGTCATTCGAAATACGGTGTGCGACGTTTCATTCGCGGACTGCTCGATTTGCTGACAGTCACGTTTCTGACCGGTTTCGGTCGTCGCCCATCGCACGCACTTGGAACCATCGGACTGGGATTCTTCGTGTTGGGGATGCTCGGACTTGGATATCTGAGCCTGCTCTGGCTGGCCATGCAGACGGGCGTCATTCAACCTGCCGTACCGATCGGCAATCGTCCGCTGCTGGCCTATTCGATTGCTGCCTCACTCCTCGGCGGCCAGGCCCTGTCCCTCGGCCTGCTCGCCGAACTCATCGT
>JAYSPO010000464.1:0-4137 GCA_043722015.1 Candidatus Kuenenia sp.
TCGACAGCGTCAGACAAGATGAGAGTTGGCTATGAACCTTTTTGAGGCAGCGGAACAACAGAATCGCGAAAGTGCCAGGCCGCTGGCGGCGAGGATGCGGCCGGTTAGACTTTCTGAATTCGCCGGCCAGCAACATATTCTGGCCGACGGGAAGCTTCTGCGCCGCATGCTGGACGCCGACCGCATCGGTTCCATGATCTTCTACGGCCCTCCAGGCACAGGAAAAACAACGCTGGCGGAACTGATCGCCAAACAGACTCGTCGCCACTTTGAACGCCTGAACGCGACAACTTCCGGAGTTCGTGACGTTCGCGAAGTTCTGCAGGCCGCTGCCGATCGACTCGCCGCTGACGGGACTCAGACAATCGTCTTTATTGACGAACTGCATCGCTTCAGTCGGAGTCAACAGGACATTCTCCTCCCAGACGTTGAAAGTGGTACGATTTCGTTGATCGGTGCCACGACCGCAAATCCGTTTTTCTCACTGGTTGCTCCGCTCATCAGCCGCAGTCAGGTCTTCGAATTCAAGGAACTGGAAAAAGCGGATCTGATCACTTTGATGCACCGTGCGCTGAGCGACAAAAAAAACGGACTTGCGGGGCACGATGTTGTCGTCCACCCGGAGGCACTCGATTTCATCGCCACGTTGTCGGATGGAGACGGTCGGCGTGCACTCACAGCTCTGGACATTGCTGTGCTGTCTGTTTCACGCACGACCAGAATAGTGGACTCCGCAGTCGCGGAAGAATCCATGCAACGGCGCGTGCTGCGGTTCGATCCGTCCGGCGACGATCACTATGATGTCGCCAGCGCGTTCATCAAGAGTATCCGCGGCAGCGATGCGGACGCCGCTTTATACTGGCTGGCTCGAATGCTGGAGTCGGGAGAAGATCCACGATTCATCGCACGACGCCTGGTGATTGCAGCATCTGAAGACATCGGAAACGCTGACCCGATGGGTTTGCTGATTGCTACTGCCGCATGGCAGGCCACGGAAACGATCGGCATGCCCGAATGCCGCATCAATCTGGCGCAGGCCACCACTTATCTGGCCTGCACTGCGAAGTCGAACGCGTCCTATGCCGCGATTGATGCCGCGCTTGCCGACGTGCGCCAGAATACGCTGGTTCCTGTCCCCATGCATCTTCGCGACGGGCATTATGCCGGATCTGAGCGACTGGGACACGGCGTCGGGTATGAGTATGCTCACGATTCCGCCGATGGCTGGGTCAATCAGGATTATCTGGGAGTCGATCGACAATACTATCATCCCGTAGATCGAGGAAGAGAATCCGAGTTTCGTCAGCGTTTGGATGAGCTGCGTACACGCCGCAAACCTGCAGACGGTTGACATCCAAACAGTATTGATTCCACACTCATGGCATATCCACCTCATCTTTGAATCCTGCCGATTGCACTGTGCCTTGTGGCGGCGATATGGATCCGTTTTGAAATCGCGGATTCACAGGTTGATGTTCCAGGGAGCACGCTGGATCGCCGCTGGATTCTGAAGTTGGTGCGTTATACCCCACGCGGTCATGATTGGGAGAATTGGTGAGCGGCATGCGTCAGCTTGCCGGTATAAAAACAAAGTGCCGGAGGGCTCACGCCACTCCGCTCACCAGACTCATTTCTGGTCGCGAGGAGCATATGCGTTGATTCACGCACCGTATATGGATAACTCAATGCGCAAATGCGACTGCGCTACTGAGCAGCATGGTTGCTTCGTCTGGTCGTTGAATCATCGGTCGTCAGTCGGGAAATCGCGAAGCTACGGACGCGGGTTTCTGCGAACTGCAGAATGCGGGAGGCTGTGGGCGCGGCAACTGTACCGCCATAATGAATCCCCGGCGTGGTGGGTTCATCAACCATCACGAGCACCAGCACTTCCGGATCTTCGGCAGGCGCCCCACAGACAAACGACAGCACCCAGGCTTTGTCTGAATAGGTGCCCGTGAGCAGATCCAGTTTCTGAGCAGTCCCGGTCTTTCCAAACATCGACAGCCCGGTGATTTTTGCCGACTTGCCGGTCCCGCGTTCGACAACCTGCTTCATCGGCTGCTGCACCAGCCATTCCGCAATATCAGAATCCAGAAGCACCGATTGCACATCTGCTCCCGGTTCGACGATCTGTGAGCCAGACACGGAATCCTGTGCCTGATTGTCCGCTCGTTTCAGCAAATGAGGTCTGACAAGTCGTCCGCCGTTTGCGAGCGCGGCGTGAGCGGTGATCAACTGCAATGGAGTGACGGCGAGTTCCTGCCCCATCGGGATGGACCCCAGCGAATACACATTCCACTGCGTTACAGGTCGCAACAGCCCGGAGAGTTCGCCCGGGAGTTCGATGCCCGTCCGGCGTCCGAAGCCAAACGCGCGAGTTGCTTCATAGAGTGACTCAATGCCGATCCGCTCGCCAATTTTCGCCATCCCGATGTTGCTCGATTTCACCAGCACGTCTTCGACACTCAATGCGCCGTAGGAATGATGGTCGTGCAGAATGCGTGGCCCCATGCGATACACACCAAAACTGCAATCGATCATGTCATCGAATGCCAGCGCATTGTGCTGAATCGCCCAGCCGACGATGAATGGCTTAAATGTTGAACCCGGTTCAAAGACGGCAGACACCGCCAGATTCTTCCACGCGGCTTCCGGCACTGCCAGTAAGGCGTTGGGATCGAAACCGGGGCGGGACGCCATGGCGAGAATCTCTCCGGTACTCGGTGCCATCACGATTGCACAGGCTCCGATTGGTTGCCATTCTTCGATCAGCGCATCGAGTTGCCGTTCTGTCTCGATCTGTGTGAGTAAATCGATCGTCGAAACGACGGTCTGCCCGTGTTTCGGCGAATGAGACCGTTCGGCAGTGACTTCCATCACGATCCCGCGGGCATCGCGCGTCATCACGCGGTTGCCATCCACGCCGCGGATCATGTCGTGGAGACTTTGTTCAAGCCCGCCCCGTCCCACGTTGTCAATGTTGCGGATTCCGAGCACATGCGATGCAAAACAGCCTTGAGGATACTGCCGTTGATATTCGCGGCGCAATCCCCATGTTGTCTTCGGGAGATTCAAATCACGAATTGCGGAGATTCGTGCATCGCTGATCCGCCGTTGAATCCAGACGAATCGCTTATCCGCGTTGTCGGCAATCCGATGATAGAGTTCGTCGGCGTTGAGATTCAGGATGGGTCCGACTCGCCACGCAAAGTCCCACGGATCCGGAATTTCTTCGGGAACGGCAAAGAGACTGTCGCAGGGAATTGTCATCGCCAGGACCTGGCCGTTGCGATCAAGGATTTCACCCGGTCGTGCCGGGATGACTTCGCCAAAGATACTTTGCCGCGTGATGCGATCATTCATCAACTGCCGTTGAGCTCCCTGCAGTTGGATGAGCCGCGTGACAAGAACCGCCCAGCCCATGAATACGAGAACAGCGACCAATCCGAATCGCCACGAACGTCGAGCGGTCGATGAGAAATCGTTTTTCAAAAGTGCATCAGTCGATCCGTCAACGACATCATCCGCCGTATCGCACACCTCTTCCTCCGACTTTCGGGCCGAGGAATTCTGCGACTGCGGAGCAATCACGCCATCGGGTGCGTCGGATGGAACCAAATCTTCGTCGTCGAGAACCTCATTCATCAGTCGATCCCTTCAGGATTGAAAGGATGCTGAAATCGCAGCAACGGCAACTGCCCGTCAGTCGTTTGGGTTGATTCTTCGCTTCGATCCGCAACACGGCTCTTGCTGCGTTTCCTGTCCGGCTGTTGTTTCGAACGGCGTTTCTCTGCTTCCTGTGTGACTGCCATCTGACCGGGAGCCGTGAGTTGTTGAGTTTCAAGCCGCTGGCGCACGAGCAGGTCCAGGAGGACATCCGTCTGATAGTATTGCACGCTCACCGTTCTGCGCATTTCAAGTGTCTGCTTCTCCAGCCACACTCCGGCCATTGAAACAAGGACGACGAGCATCAGTCCTGCGGCGAATCGAAAGTACACGATAGTTCCTGATGGCGCATTAGTGTTTTGTCAGACCTGAAAATTTGCTGACTCTACTGGATTCTATGTGCTGACTGTTTGAACCACGAATGAACACGAACCAACCCAGCGCGGGCTTTGCCCGCAACCCATGGTTGAA
>JAYSPO010000465.1:0-7954 GCA_043722015.1 Candidatus Kuenenia sp.
CGAAAAAACTTGTGCATCAGTGCCTATTGTTCCTCAGGCACATCCATATTTAACGCCCGCCACAAAAAGGTCCTCACCATGTCCGATCGTTCCGTCAGCCGTCGCTCTATGCTTCAACTTGCTTCATCGGCTGCTGTCGCGAGTTTGCTGCCGTCCGAAATGCTGTTTGCCAGCGCGATCAGTTCGACTTCTTTGGCGCTGGTTCCTGGTGATGCACGCATTGGTGCGCTCAAGGATCTGGACGGGTATTTCCCGTTCACGCCATCGACATCCGTGGAAGCATGGAACGTCCGCAAAGAATTTCTGCTGCGGCAACTGAAGGTTGCCTGTGGTCTGTGGCCGATGCCCGAACGACCTCCGATTGAAGCCACGGTACATGGTCGCATCGAACGAGACGACTACACGGTCGATCGCGTTTACTTTGAAAGCAGCCCTGGTTTGCTGGTGACGGGAAGTCTGTACCTCCCGAAAAATGCTGTCGGAAAACTGCCGACGATCCTGTGTCCTCATGGTCATTGGGCGAACGGTCGATTTCACGACCATGGTGCTTCGATCAAAAATGAAATTGCATCCGGCGGTGAAAAATTTGAAGTTGGGGGACGACATCCATTGCAGGCACGCTGCGTGCAGCTGGCACGGATGGGATGTATGGTGTTCCTGTACGACATGCTCGGCTACGCTGACGGCAGCTCGTTTACTCAACCATTGGCGCATGGATTCGCCAAACAACGGCCCGCCCTGAGTTCACCCGAAACGTGGGGCATGTTCAGCGCACAGTCGGAACTACGATCTTGGAATGCACTGGGGCTGCAAACGTGGAATTCAATCCGCACTGTGGACTGGCTGACGTCGCGAGCGGACTGTGATGCGACTCGGATCGGAGTCACAGGGGCCAGCGGCGGCGGCACGCAGACATTCATTCTGGCGGCGCTCGACGAACGCGTCACGGCAGCCTTTCCGGCCGTGATGGTCTCGACCGCGATGCAGGGAGGCTGCACATGCGAAAATGCTTCCTACCTCCGCGTCAACACGGGCAATATTGAAATCGCGGCTCTGATTGCACCGCGACCGATTGCCATGAGTGGCGCGGACGACTGGACAGTCGATATCGAAACAAAGGGCCTTCCGGAGCTCCAGAAACACTATGCGATGCTAGCCGTTCCCGACAATGTCCACGCGAAGTACTTCAAGTTTCCGCACAATTATAATCAGCACAGCCGCATGATGATGTACAATTTCTTCAATCGGACGCTGAACCTCGGCTTCGATGAAATTGTGGAACGTGACTACGTGCCATTGACGGTTGCAGAAGCCACGGTATTTGATGCAGAACATCCGGCACCTGTGAAAACGGAAGCGACAGAAGTCGCACTGCTCCATTCGCTGGATGCCGCACAGCAGAAACTGATCGCGGCCTTGGCACCGCATAATGCCGCCAGCCTGAGAGAATTCCGCAGAGTCTTCGGTGGTGCGCTGGAAGTGATGATTGGTCGCTCACTGCCGTCTGCGGGCTCAACGCACTTTGAGAAATCCGATGAGACCTCACGCACCGGATTCCTCGAATTCAAGGGCGTTTTGACTCTGACATCGAACGGCGAAGAGTTGCCAACGATGTTCTTGTTGCCCCAGAACTGGAACAAACAGGTCGTGTTGTGGTTCGATCTTGAAGGTAAAAACCGACTCTTCGCGGCTGACGGTCAGCCCAACAAGCAGATTTCCAGACTGGTCAACGCAGGTTTCGCCATCGGCAGTGCGGACTTGTATTTGTCCGGTGACTTCACTGACGATCACAAACCGGTGGCTCAGATGCCAGTTGTCAAAAACCCGAGAGAATTCGCGGGATTCACGCTGGGCTATAATCACCCACTGTTCGCGCAGCGCGTCCACGATGTGCTGACATGTCTCTCGTCGGCGAAGTATCACGAACAGAATCCATCTAAGGTTCACGTCGTGGGCGTGAATGGAGCCGGCGTGATTGCGGCCACTGCGTGTGCGCTGGCGGGCAATGCTGTCAGCTCGATCGCGGTCGATACGGGTGGCTTCCGTTTCGAATCGATCACGGAGATCCGCGACGTCAATCTGCTTCCAGGAGCAGTGAAGTATGGCGACGTACCAGCTATTCTGGCTCTTTGTTCGCCAACGAAAATCGGACTCGCCGGCGAGACTGCGAATTCCGTCGGCTTGATGAAATCCGCTTATGCTGCGAGCACGGGAAGTGCAGAGTTTCTGGCGAAGAGCGACGACGATTCGGCGATTGTCGATTGGTTGGTCAAGCAGGCATGACTGAACATTGACCGGAAAGCCACATTGCCACAAAACCGGCGAGCGGCATGCGTCAGCTTGCCGGTACGTTGCGATTCAATCACAAATCGAACTTGGCGCGTGCTTCGCCCGCAACCCAAAGTGGCCATCACGCTCCGCCGTGATGAGCATTTTTCAATCGACATTCATCCACCGAGACAGAGTTTCACGATCCGCCCGTGATGGGCTGATGGACAAGCAGCGCGGGCTCTCCATTCAGGTGGCCCACTTCCAGGCTCGTCACGGCGGAGCGTGACGGCTACTTTGCTCTGCAAAAGCGGCGTTTCTTTCGGGGAGCGAAAGACGACAATTACCCCTTCAGTACTTTGCTGATTGTTTCTTTCAGCACGTTGCTGCTTTGCACGAGAGCCGTCTTTTCTTTGGACCACAACTCGACTTCGATGTGACTCTTCACACCGCTGCGGCCGATGACGGTCGGAATCGACAGGCAGACGTCGCGGATTCCGTAGGCACCGTTCATCAGGGAACTCACGGGATGAATGCGTTGATCGTCCAGAGCGATGCTGTGGACGACGTCGGCAATCGAAACGCCGACCGCGAAACCTGCTCCGCCTTTTTTCTTGATCACTTCTGCACCACTGCCACGCGTCTTCGTTTCGATTTCAGCGATGAGACTGGCGGTGACGCCGGGGTATTTGTCGAGCGGCAGATTTGCCACCTGAGCCATCGACCAGATCGGCACCATGCTGTCGCCGTGTTCACCGAAGATGGTCACGTTCACCTGAGTCGCCGGGACGTTCAATCGCTGCGCCAGCAGACTGCGGAGGCGCGTTGTATCCAGCACTGTGCCAAGTCCGATCACCTGCGTCGCGGGCAGACCAAGTTCTTTCACAGCCAGATACGTCAGCACGTCAACCGGATTGGACACCACGAAGACAATCGCGTCTTTCTTGTATCCATGTTTCTTGAGGTCCGCCAAAATCCCGCGGAACAAGGTGACGTTGCGGTTGATCAGGTCGAGCCGACTTTCGTCCGGCTTGCGTCGCAGACCAGCGGTGATCACGATCACGTCGCTGTCTTTGCAGGCCTCCGTCCCACCCGCCGTGATCCGCTGAGGTGCCATCAATGACGCACCGTGCAGCAGATCCAGGGCCTGACCTTCGCACAGTTCCTGATTGACGTCAACAAGTGCAATCTCGCTGACGATCTTCCCGGCTTGCAGTGCAAACCCGGCACAGGAACCCACCAATCCACCACCACCGATAATGCTGACTTTCATAGGAGCCTCAAGTTTTCAGTTTTCAGTTTTCAGAAAGGCCAGTCGCCCGTGTCATCTTGATTGGGCGTCGATCATTTTCTTCCATGGTGCTGGCACGTCCCGCCACGCGTCCTGGTACGTCGCTTCCAGCGGGATAGAAATGTAACGCTCTTCGTTCAGAAACAATGGCATGTCCGGAAGAGTCTGCTCACGAGAAACCAATTCAACAAATCCACTGAGAATATCTCCCGCCGCAGCACATCGAACCGAAAACAGCGTAAACGGCTCGGCATCGGTTGCACTTGGAACCTCAGACTGATCCGTGATCGAGAGTGCCAGTGGTAACCCGTGCGGATCGACAGGGCCCGGAGGGAGCATGTCGACCAACAATAAATGGACGCCTTCATCAAGCAATAAGTTCACCTTCTTACGAAGACTTTCCAACGCGCGGTTATTGTTCTTGTTACCGGGGGAGATGATCTCGATGACTGCAATGAGTCGATGGCTGCTGACATGCCGCAACGCAATATGATCAGCTTTACCTGCATAGTGGCGTCGTTCGGTTTCAAACTGATATTTGACCTTTGGAGGATGGTCGGCAAGTGCAACGCCGCCTGACATATAATCCGGTAATCGCTCACCTTGTCCGTTTGCAGCGACCGGTTGCCATGCATCGAGTGTCACAACATCCGCGTTTGGTCCTCCGACGACTTGCTCTGCGGCGGCGTAGTAGCCGTCTGGAAGCAACCCGGCGTTAAGTGTTCTTGAGATCGCTACAACCCAGGTCTGATGAAAATGGTGAAACGCACCATCGAAGATCTTTGTCCAGTCATGCACCGGCATATCATTCTCCTTCAATCGAGGGAGTCCTTATCATATCAAGATTGCCGCATGTGGGTTATGCTTTATGTAGGTCCTGCCTGCCGGGCAGGACTTCGCGGCACGCCGCGACTGCGACCAGTTGACACGGACAATACGGCAACCCGATGCCGTTGAGCGGACGTTCGTCCCATGTCGCTTCGCCTTGCGGCGAAAGTCCTTTCCGGCAGAAAGGACCTACTTTATGCTTTTCCCAGCGCCGCCAACACCTGACTCGTAATCAGCTTCACCAGATCTTCGTTGACATTTGCCGGCTTCGTGTCGCACGCTTCTCCGCAGGGCTTTTGCAGGATGCCAGGATACTCGGGAGCCTTGTCGAATGCCCGTTGAACCGGGATGTTTTCCTTGTAACCTTCGCGGAAAGCGCTGTTGCCGCAGAGGTCACAGTCTTCGTTGTGGAAACGAGGATCGTCAAAGCCCCATTTCTTCTTCAGGTCGAGCAATTCGCGGCTCTTCTGTTCGTTGAGGTATTGCGGTTGACCAAGCTGCTTTGCCAGCAGCAGAATGCGACAGTAAGCATCCAGGATTTCAGTCTTCCAGTACGCATCGACCAGATCTTTGCCGAATGACACCGTTCCGTGATTCTTCAGAATGATTGTGTTTGTGGCTTTCAGGAACGGAACGACGGTCTGGGCAAATCGCTGGTCGCCTGGCGTTTCATAAGGCGCGATTGGCACTTCGCCCATGAAGACTTCCACTTCCGGCAGGATGCACTGCGGAATCGGTTCGCCGGCGACTGCAAATGCGGTCGCATGAGGCGGATGGCAGTGAACCACGGCCTTGACGTCCGGGCGATGTTTCATGATTGCCAGATGCAGCAGGACTTCGCTGGTGCGTTTGCGCACTCCGGCGATCTGCTTGCCTTCCATATCGACGGCACAGATATCTTCAGGCTTCATGAAGCCTTTGCAGATCATTGTGGGAGTACACAGCACTTCGTTCTCGCCGACACGAATGCTGATGTTGCCATCATTGGCGGCCGCGAAGCCCTTGTTGTACACACGTCGGCCGATCTCGCAGATCTCTTCTTTGAGTCCTCGATCGTTGATGCCGCTGTTCCATTTGTTTGTCATGGTTCTTACTTCGTAAAAAAAGTTTTCAGTTATCAGTTATCAGTTATCAGTTTTCAGTTTTCAGTTTTCAGTTATCAGTTATCAGTTATCAGTTATCAGTTATCAGTTATCAGTTATCAGTTATCAGTTATCAGTTATCAGTTATCAGTTATCAGTGAGTCGCAGTTCCGGTGTTTTCTGACTACTGACTACTGACTACTGACTACTGAAAACTCGACATTATTCAACACTTACCGTATCCAGAATCGCGGCGTTGTACGCATCGATTGGTTTTGAGTTCGGATAGAACGGAGTTGATGCGTCGGCACTTTCTGTCACCGCCATCAGACTGCCGATTCCCGCTCCCATATCATCGTAAACAATAACCGGTTCCGTCCGGCCTGATTCATCTCCATTCAAACCGGCGTGCATCAAAGGAACCGCCAGCTTCCAGCTCGCGCCGGTGAGTGATGGATTCCAGTGAGACAACGTGACCGATCCGATACATTCCATGATTCTCATCGTGTGCTCCCTGCGGAAATTTCTTTCCAGTGAGCTGGTGTATTTGGCGGCACCGCAAGGGATCGCAGCAGACGCAGAATGTCACCGAACGTCCATCCAGCAGAATCCAGGCAGACAATCTGAGGACTCATCACGGTGATCAGTGTTACCAGATTTGTCGCACGGGTAATCACGGCTGCTCTTACGGCAGGATTTCGATTCAGGATGCACGCCACAATCGAGGGCTCACCGCCACAGCAGGCAACGACGCCCGTGGCAGCATGTTGTGACGCAAGAGTTGCCGCATCGAATTCTGTCGACGCGGTCAGTGCCTTCCATCCGGCCGCCGAAGCAGCGGATGTTGTCGTGTGGGTTCCGATTGCCACAAAAGTCCCACTCAGAGATGCCGCACCTGAGCCGCTGACGTCACTTGTCAGCCGCACGCCGTTTTTTCGGATGTAATCGCGTCCGGAAGGAGTAATCACCGTTCCCGGCTGCAGTGAAATTGCGCGACCTGCAGCGTTTGCCGTCACCAGCACGTTTTCACTGAGCACGCGACTGCTGATCCTGATTGTCTGATCTGTTCGTGTCTTGCTAACGATCGGCTCAGTCAGCGCAGCAGGGGCGTTCGACGTCTTTCGGGATTGCATTTCCCGCATGACGTTGTGAACGATCTGATCGATAAACTCTGTGCTGATGGTCATGGTCTAGTTTTCAGTTTTCAGTCGTCAGTTATCAGTTGTTGAGTGTTACTCGAGACTGAAGACTGGCGACTGACAACTATTTCCTGCGTTTTCGTACTGGCTCCGGCTGTTCATCCAGAATTCCCTGGACCGAAAACCGAATCGGTGAATCCTTACGGCCTGTCAGTTCCTGAATGTACTTTGTGTCACTTGTAAAGAAGACATAATCGCCTTGACGAGCGCCCAGCGGGTCGATGGCGATCTGAGGGAATTCATCCGGTTCGTTGTTGATGTCCAGAGGCTGCAGCACCACCAACTTCCATCCATTTAGTGACGGATGCTTGAGTGTCGCTGTCGCATGGCCGATGACTCGTGCGGTTTGCATACGGGAGTTTTCAGTTTTCAGTTTTCAGTTTTTTCTGAATTGACTGAGAGAGTCCAATCAACATTCGATTGATTTGCTTGGCTTCATCGACAATGTGGTTCATTTGTGGTTTGTCAATCGTGTTAATCCTGAATGCGATGTAAGCTTGAGTCCTCAGTTCAGATGAAGATCCGCGCGCAATTGAAAGAAATCGAAGAAACTCCTTCTCAGATCTTTCTGAGCCCTCTGCGATATTCGATGCAATGGACACTGCGGCCCGTTGCATTTGATCTCTAAGTGCAAAATCTCGCGATTCACGCAAAGACTCGTACGTGAATACCGCAAGATTGCACGCCCTCTTCCAAACTTCTAAATCTTCAAACGACTGAAAGGCCATAAGGAACGTTTTCAGTCAAAAGTGTTCAGTGTTCAGTAACGACAGGGACAGCCTAAGTTTGTTGTTCTTTGTGAAACTGCGATTTATTGAACACTGAAAACTGAACACTGAAAACTCTTAAATAATCCTCAAATCATCCACCATCACACATCTTCGCTGGCGAGTGAATGTCATGGGACTCGTCACGCCTTCGCCGGTGGGAGTCGCAATGCTGAACGACAGATAGCCTTCGCCGCCAAGTCCGAGCCCTGCCATGCAGGGACCGTTCTTCACGAACAATGTTGTATTCATCACGCGTCCCATTTTGGTGATCGTATGGACGTCACGGGAATGGATGATCGCGGTGTGGCCAAAGCCATGTTCATATTTCTTCGCCAGTGCAATCGCATGATCGCTGCAGTTGGCGCGGACGAACGGGATGAACGGCATCATCTGTTCCTCAGTGACGAACGGGTTGAACTCGTCCGTTTCGCCGTACAGAATCAACGTGCTTGACGGAATGTTCAGACCAATCTGAGCTGCCAGCCAGGCCGCATCTTTTCCGATGTAATCCCGGTT
>JAYSPO010000466.1:0-6137 GCA_043722015.1 Candidatus Kuenenia sp.
CCCGTACATTGTCATGGAGTTGATTGATGGGCAAACCCTCGAACAAAAACTGCGAGCTGACGGTGCGTTGAAAGTCGAAGAGCTGCTTCAGATTGGAGTGCACATCGCCCGTGGACTTGCCGCAGCACATAAAAAAGGATTGATCCACAGGGACATCAAGCCTGGAAACATTCTGCTCGAATCGGGGCCTGAACAAAAAGTCAGAATCACCGATTTCGGCCTCGCCCGAGCTGTCGAGGATGTGCGGCTGACGCACGCTGGCATCATTCAGGGAACGCCTTTGTACATGTCTCCCGAACAAGCTCAGGGGGAGCCGGTGGATCACAGGTCCGATTTGTTCAGTCTGGGAAGTGTGTTTTACGAACTTGCCACCGGGCGGGCGCCATTTCTGGCTTCATCGACTCTGGCAGTTCTGAATCGCATTGTGAAAGACGATCCTCGACCTATTCAGGAGATCGCCCCAGATGTTCCCTCATGGCTGATCCAGATCATTCAGAAGCTTCTGGCAAAGAACCCCGAAGAGAGATACCAGTCCGCGACAGAGGTTGCCGATCTTTTCCGCAAATGTCAGTCGGAGCTGCATGCCACGGGACGAGTGACCTGCTTGCCGGAATGCGATCCGGCCAAGACCGTGGATACAACCGGAATCTTGATAACAGAGTCGGAAGCCCGCGAGGTAAAGGGGGGGCATCGAGTTTCATCAGCCCTGGCCAGCAAAGGAAATCTTGCGGCTCTCGCTGCGATGTTGCTTGTTGGCGTTTTGGTGGTGACACTCAGTCAAATGTTCGCGACCGTCAGCAAAACAAATCTCAGTTCCACTGCCAGGAATCCCGGACCAAAAGTCGAAGTCTCTGCCGTGCCTGCTGCTCCGGACGTCACTTCTGCCACCGTTATCACTCCCGCACTGGATTCTCTCTGGGAAAGAGCCTCGTGGACAGGGTGGTCGAAGGATGCTCCGCCGCCCGCCGTTGCTCCATTCAATGCTGCTGAGGCAAGAGAGCATCAGGAAAGGTGGGCGAAGTATCTGGATGTGCAGGTCGAGTATACGAATTCCATTGGAATGAAGTTTTGTCTCATTCCCCCCGGGGAATTTCTGATGGGGAGCAGTGAAAAGGAAGTTAATGAACTTCTGCTGCACCATGGGGTAATCGCTGATTGGATCTCAAGTGAGCAGCCTCAGCATAAGGTCGTCGTCAGCCAGCCGTTTTATCTGGGTACGCATGAAGTTACTCAGCGGGATTACATGGCCATCATGTCCACCAATCCATCGGCTTTTTCTGCGTCCGGAGGGAATAAGGCAAAGGTCGAAGAATTCGACACGGGCAGTTTTCCAGTGGAACAAGTCAGCTGGAACGAAGCGGCAGAATTCTGTATTCGGCTGAATGAGATTGAGAAACGCGATTCATCCTATCGATTGATGAACCAGGTTATCCAGCAGAAGAAAGGTTCGGGCTACAGATTACCGACTGAAGCAGAGTGGGAGTTTGCCTGCCGAGCTGGAACGACGACAAATCTCTGGAATCCTGAAAATGAAGTGAAAGTATCCAAAGTCGCGTGGGCAGGGGGAGCTTCCGATGTTCGGACGCATGAAGTCGGGCAACTGAAAGCCAATCCCTTTGGTTTGTTTGATGTGCATGGCAACGTGAATGAGTGGGTCCAGGATCGCTGGCATCGAGACTATTATGCTGAACTCTCTGGCAGCCTGGCGGTCGATCCCGAGGGGCCAACGGCGTACCTAGTACAGCGAGTGGCCAAGGGCGGACGCTGGGATGGCGAGCTGGTTGAATGCAGGTCCGCAAGTCGTTCCAACTTTAATCTTGGAATTCGCCTTGCTGATATTGGCTTTCGGGTGATGCTGCCCATTCTCTCCCACGGCAAGTGATCTCGGCTTGCAGAGGCGTCTCGATCCATGAAGTGAGACATCCGGGAATTGCCACGGTTGATCCCCAACCAAACTGCCGGACCTTCCGCTGCGTCTGATTCCGCTGCCTTCAGTTTGAAAGGCATTTCTGCAGTTCCGTCGATGGCTTCTCTGACAAGAAATGAAGCCATTCGAGGCGCTCAGGAGCAAATGCGAAGCCCGGTTCCGGGAAATCGGGACTCAATCTGGCGTAGTTTTCCGGAAACGTCGCATATATCAGCGTGAAGATTGATTCGCGACGGTCGGGCATGGACAGATTCAGGAAAAGGCTCGTTTTCGGCCTCCGCCGGCCAGTCAGGAGATCAATCTGACTCATTGCGAATCGAAGATTGTCTAGCCTGTTGATGCAAATGGTGCGAAGTAATGGGCCAGAAAGTGCGATTGGGCAAACATGACTCCCGGAGTCGCGTGATTCCTGTAAATCACGCACGCACCGCGCTCGAGGAGTGGACTGCCCGTCAACGCATTTCAGGAAAGCCTCTGTCACAGGACGAGGATGTCTGGATCGCGCTGGAGTTCATTGCGAGCAGTCTCGGAACGACCTTTTGTGTCAGCGACGTTGTTTCTGCTGTTTGCACGAATCGCCGGACGCTTGAACGCCAATTCCTGAAAGTTGCTGGTTGCACGATCGGAAAAGCAATCTCTGAGATCCGAACACAGGCAGGGGCGGTCTTGCTGCGGAAAACGGACATGTCGGTGACTCTTGTGGGGACGCATGTTGGAATCAACAGCGTTGCACAGTTTTCGAGGCAGTTCAGGAAAGTGTTCAATCAAACACCGACCGAATACGCCAGGCTGCACCGCGTGAAACCAGATTGTTTGGAGTCGGCCGGATGATTGATGGCATCACGGTATGGCTTTGTCGGACGGAATCAACACTGATGTGAAGAGTAGGACGAACGAAGCGTGTCGATCCACATGTGATGTGGGTTACTGAATCCGGCCATGATTGGGCGGAGCCGAATTGTTTTTCGAAATGTTTAAAACTATTACGGGAGTAAAGTTCAGTGAGTAAAGCAACAATCGAGGCTAAAAATGCCGACGACGTTACGCCCGAGAATTCTCGTGCTGCAGAACCTCAGCAGGTGCAGGAAGTGATCGTCAGCGATGCCAATGCAAACGCGGGTTACGCCAATTTTTGCCGTGTCTCCAGTACGCCTGAAGAGTTGATCCTTGATCTCGGCCTGAATCCAACTCCCTATGCAACTGGCAAAGTGGACGTGCATGTGACTCACCGGATTATCCTGAATCACTACACGGCGAAGCGTCTGTGGAGCGCTCTTTCAATGGCGTTGCAGCGGCATGAACAGGCATTTGGAATCCTCGAAACTGACGTGAGAAAACGCATAAGAACGCCGCCCGTCTCAGGTTGAAGCCGTGCTGCCCCCGAAATCCGGCTTTGGACCGGGCATCAGGCGCAGGACTCCAATTGAAACGAATACTTCTGGTCAGTCTTTCGATATCGAAGCATTGAACCAGAAGTTTTTCACTTTCCTTTCTCAGTCAAAGAACTGTGTCTATACACCCCGCAGGGTCAGGACAGGATGCCTGGAGTATTCAATATTCCCTCGCCGTCACACGTCGTGTTCGAGCGTTTTGGGGTTGAAAGACCTCAGCCTAAAGTGCCCTACCGTCCCGTACCTCTAAATCGCTCACGCAGTTCGATGACTGCAGGATTCCCCCACTGTATGCACATGAAAGCGTGTACTTTTGCATACGTGCAAGAGACACGGAACTCGTTCCGTCGCTATAGCGATTGCAGGGTATTTGTGCCCAGTTGGCTGAGTTTGCCGCACTGAGTCAAACAGACGCCGGGGGGGAGAATTACAATCAATGGCAGTATCAAAAGTTCACTATTCATTATTTCATTGGTTTACCTATGCCTCTCAAAAGCTGGCTCACTGGGTTGCGTCGTCTCGTCCTGCAGAATCCCAGAAAGACTGGGCGGAGGCCCACAGGCCAGCGGCGAACGATTGCTGGGCAGGTGTTCCGTTCAGGACAAACAGAGTTCCTGGAAGCTCGGCAGATGCTGAGCGGAGTTCAAACGTTCCAGGACGACTGGGGAACGCTGTCGACCTCCGACGCTGAAGGCACAACGCTCGACTTCTCAGCCGTGACCGGAGGGCTGGAGTTCTCTGTCCAGGGCACTATGGTGACGGTGGTTTATGCCGACGCCAATCGCTCGGGCCGACTGACGTTTAATGCCAACGGTCAGAATTACTCTCTCATCGGGTCGAAAGCCAGCGACCGTTTCCTGATCACCGACAACAGCCTGCTCACGCAGATCGACGGCCGTGAAAGCAGCGACACCGTCCGCTTTGATGAGACGATTGGACTGACTCGAACAGGCAACTCCACCACTGCCACGCGCGCCGATAATTCGACGTTCACACTCACTGAGTCTGAGAATCTGACCGGGCGAGTGTCGCTGGGAACCGCGATTCGAAGTGAAGTCGATCAGGCGTTAGAGAAGTGGACTACCATCGCGAATTCGTTTGTCGAAAGCGAATTATTATCGGCCAAAATCCCGTTTCTGGACGTGTCACTGGCGGAAGGTCTGGGACGTGGTTTTGCCAGTTCGGTGCCTGCGACGCTGACTGACGCGAAAGCGTATGCGAAGAACCTGCTGACCGTCGAAACTTCGTCGCTCAATTCCTACACAGATCTTGGCTCTCTTGCGAGCGGCCTGGAGACCGCGTTGAACGCAGCCACATCCGGCAATCCGTTCACCGTCACCGCCGGAATCCATGACTGGTCCGAACTGCGATTTGACGTGTCCTTCGAAGCTGCGAAGACATTCACTTTTTCGCCATCGCTGTCGCCCGGGATTCAGTCGGCTCTCGGAGCAGCCGGGATTGAGCTGTCGGCGTTTTCGAATCTCGACGTTCAAACTCGGCTCGGCGGGTCGCTGGAAGTTGGAATTCGGCTCGACGGCTTAACCGCCTTCAACGCCACCACGGGAATCACCGATCGTGGTTTCCTGCGAGTTCATCCGTTTTCTGTGGAAGTCGATTCCCATTTTGCAAACCTCACGGCATCAGCGGGACTTTCCGCGCAGGTGTTCGGATCTGCGGCCACCGTAAACATCGTGAACGGCACAGTCGATCTGAACGCGCTCGCACAGTTGTCGCTTGATCCGGGGATTGCCGACAGCACCGGACGATTCACGCTGGCGTCTCTCGCGACAACGCCATCCCTTCGTTTCGGAACGTCCGGCAGTCTTGACGCAAGACTGCCGCTGAGCGTGACGCTGGGGCAATTCAATCTCAGCAACTACGGCACACCGACGCTGATCCTGGCGACCGATAGTCTGTTCGAATACCGAGATTCGAAACTGCTGATTACGACCCCGGCCGTGTCGATGGATGTGGCGGTCAATTCCGCTCTGGCAGGTCGCCTGCTGGAACTCTTCGGCAATGTTCGCGACCTTGGCCAAAAGCTGCCGATGGATCTCTTCAACAAAGAGATTCCCGGGCTGGGCCAAAGCCTGAATCAGTTGCTGACCAACAGCCAGTCGGCCGCTGATGTGGGTGGTCTCGGCGGAACGTTCAAGCTGAAGGACGCCGTCGGACACTATTTCTATTCGGACTATTCTTCTTCCACCGGCACAGGTTCGTCATTCAACATTGGAGTGACCGTCCGAGGCCTGCTTGACGCTCTGAACCGCGCGCTGGCCAGCCTGACTCAGGTGAAGTTCTCGCTGGGCGATTTCGACTGGTCCGGAGAGAACCTGGCGGGCTTCGACTTTTCTGCGTTTCGAATTTCCGGTGGCCTTTCGCTCGACTTCCTGCGGGGATTCAACTTTTCGGGCGCTGATCTGCGCGGAGTCAACTTCGGCGGTCTCGATCTGACAGGAATTGATTTTTCCGGAGCCCGATTTGACTTCTCCACAAACTTCTCGGGCTGCATTGTGCGCTGGGTGAATTTCTCAGATTGCGATCTGCGGGGACTGAACCTCTCGGGGCTCGATCTGCGCTGGGCCAACTTCAGCGGGTCCTGGCTCGACGGTGTGAACTTCAGTTTCTCAGTTGCATTCGACGTCAACTGGTCCAACGTTCGGTTCTCAACCGCCAGGAGTCCGAATGTCAGCAACCTGCTTTCGAACTCGGATCTGACCACACTGTTCGGTAACTCCAGCAGCTGGAAGAAACTGGCGTGGGGACTGGATCTGTCCGGCTGGACAATGAAGAACTGGAGTCGCTTTGATCTGTCAGGC
>JAYSPO010000467.1:0-1374 GCA_043722015.1 Candidatus Kuenenia sp.
GCCGGATGGCGTGCTGGTGCCCGGACTATCCGAGCAACCAATCAAGGATGCCAGCAACAGAAAAACCACAGTGACTTGAAGTCGAAAAAGCATGGGGGAATCTCCGGTGGTGGAATTGTGATGACCCTATTTCAGCAACTTATGCCGCAAAAGTAAAACCACGCGACGCATGTCACGGCAGTAGTTCCACCACACCTGATCTCGCAGATTTCAGCAGGGCATCGCAGACCTGCTGCGTTTGGAGTGACAAAGTCAACCACTCGTGGTGGATATTTCCGGAGCGGATCAGCTGGCAGAACGCATCGACAAGGCAGCGTTCAATGGGCGGATGCGTCACAATGTTCTGATCAGAAGTGCCGTCGGCATTGTGAATCCAGAAACGTGGTTTGTCCGCGTGCCACGGCTTGGTGAAATCGTCGCAGACGAGGGCCGCGTTTGTTCCCGCAACTTCCATCCAGCGCCGGCGGACGGCGTTGAAACCGGATTCAAAAGATGCCATCTGATCGTCCGGAAACCACAGGATTCCATTCATCCGCAGATCAATATCGTTCCGCCACTGAGCCGTTGCAAACACACGTTCCGGCATTTGCTGCAGCATCCAGAGACTCATGCCAATGCAATACCAGCCGATATCCAGCAGCGAACCTCCGCCCAGACTGGCAGAGAAACGCAGGTTGTCATCGGCCAGCGCATTCCCCGGAAACGTAAACGCCGATGTCACCTGTTGCACTTCGCCCAGTTGACCGCTACGGACACAGTCACGCATCACTTCTGCCCGAGCGGTGTGATACCACATGACCGCGTCCAGCAGCACAATCTGATGTCGGATTGCCGCATCAATCATGAACCGGGCCTGTAGCGCATTGATTGCCAGTGGCTTTTCGCACAGTACATGCATCCCTGCTGCTGCTGCTTTCATCGTCCATTCACAGTGCATCGACGGTGGCAGCGGAATATAGACGGCATCCACGTTGGCGTCTGTCAGCAGCGCGTCGTACGATCCGTACGCAGTTTCAATTCCGTATTCATCGGCGAACTGCCGCGCCTTGTCCAGCGAACGACTGGCGACTGCGACCACGTCTGCGTGTTCGGATGCTGTTATCTGCGGAATCACAGTCTGCGCGATCCGGGCGGTGCCCAGGATGCCGATCCGAACTGATCGCGTCATATCCGTTGTTACTTCGTTACGAGCGCCAACTGGCTTTCAAACTCCGCCAGGTTCTTGTCGATAAATTCTTTGTTATCAGGTTTTGATCTGGCAATTTTCATCATGCACATCGTCGCCGCCAGACACGCGGCACCCTTCGGAGTTGCCCCGGCTTGATCGTAAACCGTCTTAAATAACGGAGACAATTCCCGGCTTGTCTGCTCGGA
>JAYSPO010000468.1:0-2993 GCA_043722015.1 Candidatus Kuenenia sp.
ACGACCTTGCAATCGCGTGGAACACATACGGACCAGGAAAAATCACCCCAACCATCAAATCTTTAATGCCACAAAAAAGATGTGTGGTACGATGAGGGCTCACGCCCAGCCGCTCGCCAAACGCGCCCGCTATCCGCATTCCAGAATCCATACCGGCAGACGGCAGGAATCTTTGAGTTGATCGGCGATCGACTGTGCATCCATGCGACTTGAGGCGACGACGTACACCGTTGATCCGCTGCCGGACATGAACACGGGCCGGTGGACAAAGTGGGGGATGCGTTTGAGCAGCGCGGCCATGGCCAGATTGAGATGTGACGCGGCGTCCGTCAGGCGATTGAACATCAGCGACTGCAGATTGCCGATGCCCTGCGCGATAGAGTCCGCCAGTGGCGTCGATGAACGCGGCGTTGCTGGAATCACTGTCTGTCGAAACACGGCTGCGGTGGAATTTCCAGCGCGTGGGCGGATTGCGACAAAGTACAGCTTGCGGGCGAGCGGAATAGGTTCAATGATTTCACCTCGACCGCGACACACGGCGGCTGCCGCCCCGCTGAGCAAAAAATTGATGTCGCTGCCCAGCGTAGCGGCGATCGCATGCAATTGGTCGTCGGAAACGTCCGCGTTCCAAAGTTGACGGCATCCAAGCAATGTGGTTGCAGCGTTGCTCGAGCCGCCCCCGAGTCCCGATTCGGGCGATATCCGCTTGTGGAGAATAATGTGGACACCGAATGATGTGCCGGTGGATTTCTGCAACGCTCGGGCGGCTCGCAGAATGAGATTTGTTTCGTCGAGCGGAATACCGGAGCGCATGTCGGTCGGAGTCGCAACACTCAGGCTGAGCGTCAATTCGGACGACAGCGTTGGCTGAAACGTCAACTGATCGCAGAATTGTGTACGCAGCATGACGGTTTCCAGTTCGTGAAAACCATCAGGGCGTTTGCCCAGGACTTCCAGAAAAATATTGAGCTTCGCGGGACTACTGAGCGTCAACTGCGACGCGATGCGTACCGGAGAGCCATCGCAATTCGCGACATGACCATCGCGGCAGGATCTCTGTGGATTTGGCTTCACGGCAATTCCTGCGCAATCAAGATATTTATTGGACTGGAAAACAAGGTTCACCACAGAGGGCACAGAGTAGCACAGAGGAATCGCATTGGGGACGGTTGTATAGATTTCAATTCGACGTGACCCACTGCTCTTCTCTTTCCTTTGTGTTCCTCCGTACTACTTACAGTTGACTTCTTTTTGCTCCGCGAAGATTTTCAGGCGGCGCTTTGTAGAGGTTGTTTTCGTGCATAAACTGTGTTCTCACCAGGGTTCGGACTCGGTGAGGGTAAAATCGGAAAGTAGCCGTCACGCTCCGCCGTGACGAGCATTGAACTGGGCCCCAGGAATGGAGTGCCCGCGCTGATTGTTCTTCAGGCCATGAAACGGGGCTGGTCATGAGAAACTGTCTCGGTTGATGAGTCTTGAAGGACAAATGCTCATCACGGCGGAGCGTGATGGCTACTTTGGGGTGCGGGCGACGCCCACGCCAAGGTGAAAAATGCTTTACGAATTCTCCGAGTTCAATTTGCGCTGGTCTGGCGGCGCGATCATTAGATCTGTTCGGCCAGATGTGTCGTGTTCGGAACGTGAGTTGACAGGAATGCGAGTCGGCGGAGCGACATCGCCTACGTTAACAGACCGGTGTCGGGTGAGGATGATCGGGCGTAGTCCTGCATCTCCTGCAACGCTTCGTGGACGGTCCGCACTTCAATGTCATCAAAGGTGGCTCGCACAGGCAGCGTCGTCAGTTGATGGGTTCGAGTCTCGCGGAATCGGCTGTCGGCAATCTGAAACTGCCAGACCAAAAGCATGACGCCGCAACAGACGCCAATCCCGATCCATGTCATCCATGGATTCATTTCCGATGCTCGGGAGACAGATTTCTGAGGTGGCAGGTACTGAATTTTTCCCGCAAGAAACAAAGCCGTCAGTCCAAGTTCGCCTTCCCCCGTTTTTCCATGCGCCGCGTATCCTTCGCGCTTGAAAAAATATCCCGTCATTTCGACATCCGGCGCCGCGACGCCATCTGACTCCGGATTTGGAAGACCAGCATCCGCTGAAACGGCGACGACATGCACTAACTGGTTGCCTGAATCGCGTGTTGAAATCCAGGCGTCGTACGCCGACTTGAGCCCGAATGACTCCGATGACTGGTCAATCACAAACGGTGTCAGACGACGCAACCGACCTCGCAGCGTGAAAGCGCGACCCCGACAGGACTGCGGAGAATCCATAAACAGGGTGAACTGGGCTTCGGGCAGCGTCTGCAAATCATTCTTCTTCAGCTTCTGTGACATCCGGAGAGTGCCAAACCACGCAGGCATCTCGGATGACAAAACGCCGAGCACATCGTCGCGAATCGTACGAGTTAACACCTGGGGAATTACAGGAACTCCAGTGACATCCGTCTGCACTCCGGATTCCATTTCTGCGACGCCTTCCTTATCCAGCAGCGACGAATACTTGCTGGCAATTTCATTGGCTTCGGTCGGCACGACTCGGAATTCATCGGAACGCAGCGTGTCCGTTGCCAGCAGACTTTCACTGATCGCGGGTGGCTGCGGGATGGTTGCGGGAGCGTTCGAAAACAAGTCGGAGAAGAAACTTGACTTGCCAGTCGCCGACAGCAACACCACGACCAGCCCGATGCCAACCACGATAAATGTCATGCGACGCTGACTGCGAACAAGCGACTCTCCGCCGGATTTTCCTCGTGATTGAAATCTCACGGCATGACTCCTGTTGATGCATTGCAGATGGACTGCGGCACTTCTGATCTGCGGCAACCAAGACCATCCTGGCGTTGCCTGTAGCGGCCCGTCCAACGAGCGTTGCTTGTCGATTGTACGACAATTCGTGAAGAAGACTCAAGCCAATCCCCCCATTATGCCACGCTCGGGGAAGATCTTGCAGTTCATTGTGCTGCATGTTGGCCCAAG
>JAYSPO010000469.1:0-6357 GCA_043722015.1 Candidatus Kuenenia sp.
GCTCAGGTAGCGCTTCAACTTCACTTCTGATGAATCCTCAGGTACAGGCAACAATGGCGAACTATTTCTTTACCAGCGAATCGGTCAGCATGGGGCACCCGGACAAAGTGTCCGATCAGGTATCAGACGGCATTCTGGATGCTTTGTTGGCTCAGGATCCGATGTCGCGTGTGGCCTGTGAAACTCTCTGCACGACGGACCTTGTCGTTCTGGCTGGTGAAATTACGACACAGGCGAAAATCGACTACGTTGCGGTGACACGAAAAGTCATTCGCGATATTGGTTATACGTCCGATGACATCGGGTTCAACGCCGACACTTGCCGCGTCTTCGTCGCACTGCACAGTCAGTCGGGCGACATCGCACAGGGTGTCGACCGCGATGGTGCCGGCGACCAGGGCCTTATGTTCGGTTATGCCTGCAATCAGACACCGGAACTGATGCCGGTTCCCATTGCATTCGCTCATCGATTAATCAATCGACTGACGGAAGTGCGTCAGAAGGGCGTGGTCAGTTGGTTGCGTCCGGACAGCAAGAGTCAGGTCACGATCGAGTATGACGGGATGAAACCGGTTCGCGTGGAAGCGATCGTCATTTCCACTCAGCACGACGAAAGCGTCACTCAGAAACAAATTGCAACCTTCATCAAAAAGGAAGTCATCGGCAAAGTCATTCCTGCCGAGATGCTCGACAGCAAAACCAAGTACCACATCAACCCGACGGGTCGATTCGTGGTTGGTGGCCCACATGGTGATACCGGTCTGACAGGCCGCAAGATTATCGTAGATACTTACGGGGGCTGGGGTCGGCACGGCGGCGGAGCGTTCTCCGGCAAGGATTCGACCAAAGTGGACCGTTCGGCTGCCTACATGGGGCGTTACGTGGCCAAGAACATCGTCGCTGCGGGTTTGGCGGAACAGTGCGAAGTCCAATTCGCCTACGCGATTGGCGTCGCCGATCCAGTGAGCATTCGGGTCGATACGTTTGGCACAGGGACAATCCCGGAAGAGCGTTTCGAAAAACTTGTTCGCGATCATTTTCCATTGACGCCAAAGGGCATCATCGAACATTTGAAACTGCGTCGCCCGGTGTTCCTGAAGACCGCAGAAGGTGGTCACTTTGGCCGCAGCGGCGACGGCTTTACATGGGAAGCCACCAACAAGGCTGCCGCTTTGAAGAAAGCCGCAAAGTAGGCAGTCGCAGTTGGATTGCAGGCTCGGTCGGCGGCGTTGATTTAAGCGTAGGGTGCGTGGAGCAGAGCGCAACGCCCCAAGTGAGACATTCATTTCCCACCGGCACGGATGCAAGGGTATGGGTAGCGACAACAAACGGCCAAAGCAGGACGTTGCTGATCCCGAAAATCGGTCTCTACGCCCGGAAATTCAGCAGATCATTTCACAAGGCACTGCTGCTCCAGCGGCTTGTGAGGGATCAACGCGATCGGCGGCATTGCTCGTCGGCATCAGCATGCTGTTGCTCTGGCTGTCATTCACACCGGTAGAATGGTCGTGCCTGGCGTGGATTGCGTTGGTGCCGCTGAGCCAGCTTCTGCGATTGAAATCGCTGCCGGCGCGATGTTACCTGGTTACCTGGTGTGTGGCATTTGTCTGGGGGTTGGTGACGCTGCAATGGATGCGACTTGGCCACCCCGCCATGTTTCTGGCACTCGCCGCACTGGCGTTTTACGTGGCGTTGTATGTTCCAGTGTTCGTATGGCTGGGACGACGTTGTGCCGCTAAGGGACTTCCCGTCTGGTTGGCGGTCCCAATCGTCTGGACATCGCTGGAGTATATTCGCGCGTGGATGATTACGGGATTTGCATGGTACTTTCTGGGCCACGCTCAGTATCGCTGGTCGACTTTGATTCAGATCTGCGATGTCACGGGAGTCTATGGCGTCAGTTTTCTTGTGGCACTCGTTTCCGGAGCCATTGCAGTCAACGTTCCGGCAAACTGGCTGCACCGCTTGAACCTGAACGTTGACATGACGAAGCCACCTGTCGCAATCACCCGCCTGCAATGGATGCCGGTGGTCACGGCGGTCATCGTTTTCATCGCTTGTCTTGGTTACGGATTGCTCCGACGTACACCGCCCGAGCAGTTTCCAGCCGGTCCGGTCTTCGCCTTGATTCAGGGGAATTTTTCTCCGGAAATGAAACACGACGAAGCAGAATATACGACACGATATCGAGTCCACGATTCACTGACGCGAGAAGCGGTGTTGCTGCAGCCGGACTTTATCGTCTGGCCGGAAACCATGTTTCCCACGCCAGAGCGAAGCGTTGCCGAAGGTGTGACTGACAAAGAACTTCTTGAACATCTGCCGCGTGAAGTGTTGCAGGCGTACGGAAATGATACCAAACCTCTGGTTGAAGAATGGCGCGGGGGAGGCGTTCAGAACCGGCTGGAAATGCACGCGCAAGCATCCGGCGCAGCGCTTGTGATCGGGGTCCTGGCGATTGTCGCGGAGAAGGATCGGCCGAAGATGTACAACAGAGCGGCGTTTGTGCGACCGGATCTGGGTTATTCCGGCCATTACGACAAAGTCCATCGCGTGCTGTTTGGCGAGTATGTTCCTTTAAAAGACACTTTTCCCTGGCTCCACAATTTGACTCCGTTTGGCGCTGATCATGGTATTGAAGCCGGAACCGGCGTCCGTATGTTCGAATACGGTGGGTATCGCATTGCTCCGTTGATCTGTTTCGAAGACACAGTCCCGCCCTTAGTACGAAAAATGGCAGCTCAACGTGATGCCACGGGCCATGCATGCGATGTGCTGGTGAATCTGACCAACGATGCCTGGTTTCGAGGTTCCAGCCAACTGGATCAGCATTTGATCACATCGGCGTTTCGATGTGTGGAGACGCGAACGCCCATGGTGCGCTGCGTCAACGGGGGCATTTCGACGTTTATCGATGGTAACGGACAGATTCGTGAACCGGCAGAGATCCATGTGATGAAAGAACCATTTGACGGGTTACAGGTTCAACTCAGTCGCGTAGAGGGCCTGCGCGATCCCGAAACCGGCCACTGGCGACGGCAGTTTTCCGGCATTATCTTCGGGCAGGCACCACTCGATCCAAGAGAGTCCCTCTACGTCCGATTCGGTGACTGGTTCGCGGAGTTGTGTTTGCTGGTAACGTTGATCTTTGTGACCTTGTCGTACGTACGTTCGAAGTAACGCAAAAAGCGATCTGCGTGGGAAAACCTGATGAACCAGCAGTCAAGTCGTCTGAATCTCGCGCTTCTCACGAAATGGAAGGCAGGTTTCCTGACGAACACACAACATAAGTCCCTTCCAGATAACACCTTAGAGCGTTGACAAATGTTTGACATTTGCATGACGGCGACCCAACACGCTGCTGTTGTCGAATGTCGATAGGCACCGTATTGTTCAATCGTCCTACTGTCGCTGAAGAACATCGATTGCCAGGCAGGAACGCATCCGCTGTTTGAATTCTCAGGCAGGCCGAACTTTTGCGTTCGATTACTCAAAGAAACCGGGATGGAACTAATGAGCATTTCCACTGCATCTGTGACTGCAGATCATGTACTCACTCCTGTCGAAATCAAACGCCTTCAGACTCAGGCGGACACCGACACTCTGGTTGCCGCATTTCATCGCGAACAATTGCGTTGGAGTAACGTCGATTGGGTTGTTGCATTGTTCCTGATCGGCGTCCATGCGGGTGCTCTGGCCGCTCCGTTTTTCTTCAGTTGGACAGGACTTGCGGTCTGCCTGGTGATGCACTGGGTCACATGCAGTGTCGGCATCTGTCTGGGTTATCACCGGTATCTGTCGCATAAGTCAATGAAGTTGAAGGCCCCCGCAGAATTTGTCGCGATGGTTTGCGGTTGCCTGTCCGGTGAAGGTTCGCCGATGACATGGGCAGCCACACATCGTCTGCATCATCACAAGTCTGATCAGGAAGGTGATCCTCATTCTCCCATCAGAGCAGATGGTTGGTGGTCACACATTCTGTGGCTCTTTCCAAAGCGTTCTACCGAGTCAGGCCGTGTGCTTTATCGTCGCTATGTGCCGGAGCTGGTCGATCGGCCGATGATGCAGTTTTTTGAAAAGACGTTTGCTCTGTGGCTGTGGGGCGGTGGTCTCACGATGCTGGTCGCTGGCTGGATTTTCGGTGGTTGGCGGATGGGTGTTTCACTCGTGGTCTGGGGAATGTGTGTGCGCATGGTCGCAGCCTACCACAGCACATGGTTTGTGAATTCCGCAACGCATCTCTGGGGTTATCGCAATTACGACACACGCGATCATTCTCGCAATCTGTGGTGGGTCGCCATCCTTGCTTATGGCGAAGGTTGGCACAACAACCATCACGCGCATCCCGCCGTGGCCCCTGCTGGCCACAAGTGGTGGGAAGTCGATATCACATGGTGGTCAATTCGATTGCTGCGAGCTCTTGGGTTGGCCTACGACGTTAAAGATCGGATTCCTAAAGGACGCCGTGCAGATGACCATGATGGGCCGACCGAGCACGGTGAATCCGCGCACAGCGAGATCGCTTCAGCTCTGACGGAAGTCGCCGCCTGATCATTCAACTCGAATGATACGTTCGCCCCTAAGAATCTGGCCGTTCGGATTTGTGGCACGCACCTGAATCAGGTGCGTGCCTTTTTGTTGCGCCGTCGTCAACGTCGCTTTCCACAAATGCGGACACACCATCGGCTTAGCCAGTTTCCGCCACGGCAGGTTGTCGGGCAGCATCGGCTGTTCTTCATCAAACAATGACTGAAAGACCGGATCGGTTTCTTTTTCGGTCTTCTGCATCGGCTGCCAGTCACTGTTGTTCAGACGCCACTCGACAACGGCATCCGGGAAAGCATTGAATACGTTCGCTCGAAACTCCTGAGCCGCCGCATCCGCCACCTGCACGACTTCCGGAGCCGTGATCCGAAGCTGCTCATCCGCACCACGCCGCGCAGCTCGATAGTCCAGCAGATAGCGGGTGCCGTCAAAGTGCATGACGGTGTAACCGTTCGGAGTTCCGTCGGCACACATCGTATGCGGGATTCCGTGTTCGTCAGGTTTTCCCGACCACCACGCGCCACACACGGTGACGTTGATCATGTGATGATGCGGTTTTGGACCTTGCCAGCCGTCCGTGTCAGTCAGCATCACATGTTCGTGATGATGCGTGTGCCCGGCGAGCGAGATGCAGTGTGCTCGCGACTCCAGCAATCTCAGCAGTTTTTCACGACGCGGTTCAATCCACGGCGTGGATTTCACAAGTGGAATATGCATCATCGCCACCACCAGATGATCCTGCGGCACATGCTTCAAATCGTTTTCTATAAACGCGAGCTGTTTTTCACTCAGGCCTGAAAGGTAGAGTTTCTTGTTTCCTTCCTTCATCCAGTGAATGTCATCCACCACGATGAAGTGTACGGAACCATAGTCAAATGCGTAGTACGCCGGGCCGTAGACACGTTCGTATGTTTCATCGCTGAGTTCATCGGTTTCGGCAGCGAAATTGATGTCGTGATTTCCAATGACGTTGTACCACGGAATCCCGATCTTTCCCACGGTGCGATTGAAACTGTCGAAAAGGCTCAGGTCGTCGAACAGAATATCGCCCAGCGTCACACCAAATGCGGCATCAACACCCACCAGATCTTCAACAACGTCATGCGCGATGTAGTCGATTTCTTTCTGGTCGCGAGGCTGCGGGTCGCCAAAAAAGATCACGTCAAAAGAAACGGGTTCTTCGGCTGGATACAGAGGAAAGTCAATTTCCGCTGGCAACGGTCCCGTTGGTTCAACGCCGGGAAATCCGAGGTTTTTCGGGGAGCCTGCGGGCTTGTGAATGTAGTAGAATCGGGAAAGGTGATCCTTGTCAGTGCGAGTCTGGTAGCCGCTGGGTTTAATCACAAACACGATGGAATCATTATCGACCGCCAGTGAATATCGACCGTCGGCGTCGGTCTGCACAACGTCTTTACCGTTCGAAACACCGACACCTGCGAGCCCTGTCTCGACTGTGTCCCGCGTGCGGTTGCCGTTCGTATCCACAAACACGACACCGGTCGCCACCGCATCGTCCGCATTCGCCGGCACGGTCGAATTCAGCAGGCAGGAGACGAAAAAACACACTGGAATAGCCTTGAACAGCAGCATGATCAGGAATCCTTCGTTCTGGGTTGCCTTGGTGTCGTCGATACTTGGCACGGTCATCAGCGAGAAATCTGGCGAGCGGCATGCGTCAGCTTGCCGGTACAAGCGACTTACCATGGGGCTCACGCCCTCATCGTACCACACATCTTTTTTGTGGCATTAAAGATTTGATGGTTGGGGTGATTTTTCCTGGTCCGTATGTGTTCCACGCGATTGCAAGGTCGT
>JAYSPO010000470.1:0-1444 GCA_043722015.1 Candidatus Kuenenia sp.
CTCATTTCTGGCCGCTTAAAGCATAGCAAGCAGTCCGATGGTGCCGTTTGCTGCGCGCTGGGGCAATCCACCGGTTCGGGCCGATGAAACATCGAAGACAGCCCCTGGAAGTCTTGTCATGGTGGCTCAGTTCCTGCCTTTTTGGTGATCAGGCTTTTCAGCGTATCATCAAGAAAGCGAAACACGTCATCGATCGCGGCCTGGACGATCACCATGTGTTCAACATCGCGGTAGTCATGATACTCAGACCGGACCCCGGCGGCTTCGAGACTCTTGTGCAATTGCATGGCACCGCTCCGGCCAAAGTCCTGATCGCCTGCACCGACAAACCAGTGGATTGACTGTACCCTTTCGGCATTGGCCATGCGGCTTCCGCCGCCCAGAGCAACTGCCGCGACAGGGAGGTCGGGGTGAAGACCGGCCTGGCGCAGGACTTGCCCAGCACCCATCGAATGACCCAGTAACATCACCTGTGCCCGGTCGATGTCAAAATTCTGCTCCAATGCATCCAGCATTGCCGCAATATCGAGCGACAGACCAAACAGACTCTGCCGTGGTGCCACGACCAGCCAGCCACGCCGTACTCCTTCGCCAATGACTCGCCCGGCCCCGTAGGTTTCAAAAAACATATTTTCACTGCCGCCCGCCCCATGAAACACAAACAGGACAGGCAAGGGATGAGCGGAGTTCGCCGGTGCCCGCACTCGAACGGGAACGCTCTTGCGACCAACAGCAAGGCTGAGCCACGTATCGGATTGTCGTGCCAGATTTGAAAAAACCTCACGAGCCTGCGCCTCAGGGAGCAACAAGGCGTCACACATCCTCAGCCGCTCGTCCGCCGGATAGTCCGTCTCCTGAACCCTGCCAGCCTGCATTGACTTCAGCACCGCTTCTGAATCGCGAATGGTGGCGCGAACAGTGTCATCCAGTTTCCTGCCCGGATCAGCCAGAGTCGACTGCAGCGTTTGCAGTCGGTTGTCGAAATTCACGATTCGGCTGATGATCACTTCGGGGAAACGAAACAATTCATCGCCTGCCACTAGCTCAGCCATCATCCGATGATCACCAGCAGCCAATGCGCCGGTTTCCCAGGTGATTCCGGTGAGTGCTTCACTCAGCGGGAATTCAATGTTGTCGATAACAGCCTGGCTGCTGTCCGTCATTTGCAGACGGAGCCGCGCGTGCTCGGGAGCTTGCAAGTCCGATTCATAAAACGGGGTCAGCCGGATTTCCATCTTCGACTGTGCCACATCGGCGCAGACAGGTGTGACGATCACCTGCCAACCAACGGCGGACTTTTCGAGTGTCCCCACGGTGTCTTCACCGCGAACGATGTGCCATGCCCGATCCAGGAGAAAACAAAGGTGTCAGGAACGAATGGCACTGTCGTGATTATAAGTTACTTCATGTGCAGTGTTTACGCAATTCGGCTCTGAGCACATTC
>JAYSPO010000471.1:0-13260 GCA_043722015.1 Candidatus Kuenenia sp.
AGAATCAATCGCCCGTTATTCCCCGCAATCCGGACAGGCTCTGCAGCCTATCCAGACTAGATGTGTGGTACGATGAGGGCGTCAGCCCAGCCGCTCGCCGTAGTCGTGATGATCGACGCCACATTCAGCCGCATGCGATGATTCATGCCGATGTGTTGTGCCATTCATACGTCGCGCTGGTTGCCAACGCCGTTGAATGCGAACTTCGTTACTTATCGCGCCAGTAGCCGGGCATAAGGCTCTTATCAGCGGTTTTGTCACGCACTGGCTGAATTTTTGTCGCCGCGCAGGTCCTTCTGCAAGCTGCGCGTGAGTGAGGCCCTGATAAGACGCAAAACGGCCAGATGCGTGGGCGTGGGGGAATGAGTTGGCACGGAGCAGGAAAATTTGGGGCAGGAAAATGGCCGAGTGGGCTCGACTCGGAGAGTCAAGTTACGCGAGTCGCAGCCCGACAGGCCGGATGAAGGGGCAAATTGGCGTTGTCCAATTATGACTCAAACGTCCGATCGAGAAATGGTCCGACCATCCGGGCGAGGGGTTCAAGGTCGATCAGAAACGAATCGTGGCCGTAGGGGCAGGGCAGTTCGACAAACGAAACGTGTTTGCGAACTCGCAGCAGTTCTGAAACCAGTTCACGGCTTTGACTGGTCGGAAATAACCAGTCGGTATCGTACGAAGCGACCAGAAAACGCGCCTGAGCCTGACTCAATGCATCGGCCAGAGACTCGAAACCGTCGGACAGATCGTAATAGTCCATCATCCGTGTCAGATAGAGATAACTGTTCGCATCGAAGCGCTGCACAAATCGCTTTCCCTGGTAGTGCAGATAACTTTCAATCTGGAATTCGGTTTCCTTCTGCATGCTGAATGCGAATCGATCGCTATCCTGTAACCTCCGGCCGAATTTCAGCTCGATCGAGTCTTCCGACAGATACGTGATGTGGGCCACCATGCGCGCCAGCGCCAGGCCATAGCGGGGGCCTTCCGATTCGTAGTATTCGCCGTTCAGGAAGCCGGGGTCTGCATAGATGGCTCGACGACCGACTGCGTTGAACGCAATTCCCTGAGCCGAGAGTTTCGGCGAGGAAGCCAGCACGATGGCGGCTCGGACCTGTTCCGGAAACCGGACGGCCCATTCGAGGACCTGCATTCCGCCAAGGCTGCCTCCGACGACACCGAGCAGTTGTCGGATTCCAAGGTGCCGGACCAGTTCGGCATGAACAGCCACGACATCGCGAATTGTCAGAAAGGGAAAGCTGAGACAGTAACGTTTGCCGGTGGATGGATTGATCGATCCCGGTCCGGTTGTTCCCTGACAGCCTCCGAGCACATTGGCGCAGATGACGAAATATTTGTTCGTATCGAGCCCTTTTCCCGGGCCGATGAAGCCGTCCCACCAACCGGGCTTACTGTCATCGGCGGAGTGCAGGCCAGCGGCATGCGCATCACCGGTCAGTGCGTGACAAACAAAGATGGCGTTGC
Source organism: Candidatus Kuenenia sp. (assembly GCA_043722015.1). Classification (GTDB taxonomy): domain Bacteria; phylum Planctomycetota; class Planctomycetia; order Planctomycetales; family Planctomycetaceae; genus SXXK01. The sequence goes on from JAYSPO010000471.1 coordinate 1,483, forward strand.
TGGCATCGGCATTGAGCTTACCATAGGTCTCGTAGGCAACGGTGATCGAGCTGAGTTCCTGACCATTGGCAAATAGCAGCGGATTCGAAGGGTGAAACAACAGGACGGATTGCGTGCTGACAACTCCGACGGAATTGGCACCCTGAGCGATGACATCTTCTGGATTTTCGACCGACATTCCATCACTTTGACGAGAAACAGTGGCTTCGTACCGGACACAGGCTCAGGATCTTATCCGAAGTGGGCGGCGATGTCAGTGCAATGCATCGGTGTGCCTGCGCGTTGGGTAATTTTTGAAACAGATTGATTTGTAGGGTGGGACCAGCGACAGCGCAGGCCCACCTTTTGCTTGAACAATGGTGGGCCGGCGCGGCTTACCAGCCGCTGGTCCCACCCTACGAGTTTTCAGTTATCAACAACCGGCCAGTTATCAGTTATCCTGCAATCGTCCAATTCACTATTCTCGTCACTCTGATGTTTCTACACTCCGGATTTCCAGACTCTGAATAGGAGAAATCTCGATGTCAAGTAATGATCCGTTCAGTGGCAATACACAAAACCCCTACAGCTTCTCGGACACGCCGCAGGTTCAGATATCGCCGGAGATGCAGCGAGGCCTGGTGCATCATGTAATGGCCCTGAGCATACTCACCATTGTTCAGGGATCATTGGTCACTCTGGGTTTGGAAAAGGGGTCAGGAACCAATAGTGCGCAGCACCCTGCGGGCCATTTGGCTATTGGTGCCTGACCCTTTTTCCAAACCTCTGGTTCAGTGCTTCTCAGGATGCGAAATCAAGGGTTTCACTTTCCAGATTTCATCGGCGTACTGCTGAATCGTGCGATCACTGGAAAACCAGCCGCTGGACGCAGTGTTCAGGATGCTCATTCGATTCCATTCTGATTGATCCTTGTATGCTTCATTGACTTCTCGCTGAGCATTCATGTAACTGCGAAAGTCGGCGATCGTCAGCCATGGGTCATACCCACTCCGCAGGCCTGAAGTGAGCAGATTGAAGATGCCGGGTTCCGACCGATTGAAGTGTCCGCCCTCCAGCAGACTCATCACACGCTGGATATCTTCGTCCTGTGCAATGATGGAATTCGGATCGTAGCCTTGTCGCTTCTGCGCCACTTCATCGGCCGTCAATCCGAACAGGAAGAAGTTTTCGTCGCCGACCTGATCGCGAATTTCAATATTTGCCCCGTCCAGGGTTCCAATCGTCAGAGCCCCGTTCATCATGAACTTCATGTTGCCGGTTCCGGAAGCTTCTTTTCCGGCCGTCGAAATCTGCTCAGAAAGTTCCGTGGCCGGACAAATCACCTCCATCGCAGACACACGGTAATTCGGCAGGAACACCAACTTCAGCAAAGGGTGAGCTGTCACCTCAGAATTCACGACTGCGGCCACATCGTTGATCAGTTTGACGATGAGTTTTGCGACATGATAGCCGGGTGCCGCCTTTCCGCCGATCAGCACGCACCTTGGAACCATTCCGACTGTGTCGCCGCGAAGAATTCTGTCGTACAGGTGGATCACATGCAGGAGATTCAGTAACTGCCGCTTGTATTCGTGGATGCGTTTGACCTGCACATCGAAAATCGCATCCTGGTCGAAGCGCACACCCGTGCGTTCATAGACGTAAGTGATCAGCGCCCGTTTGTTAGCCAGCTTGACGGCTTGCCAGCGGTCGCGGAATGCTGCGTCCTCGGCATACGAAGCCAACTGCGAGATCCTGTGAAAATTCATCTGCCAGTCGGTACCGATTGTCTCATTGATCAGATTCCGCAGCCCCGGATTACAGTGACTCAACCAGCGTCGTTGCGTGACACCGTTTGTCTTGTTGTTGAATTTCTCTGGCCACAATTTATAAAAGTCTGCAAACAATCCCGACTTCAGCAGCGTGGTATGCAGCCCGGCAACACCATTTACAGAAAAACTGCCAACGATCGCAAGATATGCCATGCGCACATGAGGATGATCGCCACTTTCAATCAGCGACATCCGATCTCTGATCGCCACATCGTCCGGCCACAGCTTTGCAAGCTGCATTTTGAACTGTCTGTCAATCTCACGAATGATGTCCATCAAGCGTGGTAACAAGCGACTGAACAGCGAAACGGACCAGCGTTCCAGCGCTTCGGGCAGCAATGTATGGTTCGTGTACGCCAGGCATTGCGTGGTAATTTCCCAGGCGTCGTTCCATTCAAAACCCTGTTCATCCATCAGCAGACGCATGAGCTCCGGGACAGCACAGGCCGGATGGGTATCGTTCAGCTGAAAACAGTTGTACTTACCGAACTCACTGAAATCGTTTCCATAAATGGTGATCCACTCGCTCATGACATCCTGCAGGCTGGCAGAGACAAGAAAGTACTGTTGCTTCAGTCGCAGTTCTTTACCATTTTCGCTGGCGTCGTTGGGATACAACACCATCGAGATCTGTTCGGCAAGGTTTTTTTCTGCGACTGCTTCTGAATAACCGCCGGCATTGAATTCTGCGAGATTGAATTCGTCGGTCGCTGACGCGCGCCAGAGTCGCAACGTATTGACGGTTCCGTTCTTGTGCCCTGGAATCGGCATGTCATACGGCACTGCCAGAATGTCCTGAGTGTTTGCCCAGCCCGCTCTTGGTTTTCCGTCACTATCGACAAAGTACTCGGAATGACCGTAGAACAGAATCCGTCGCGTATCTTCCGGACGTTCCAGTTCCCAGGGATTTCCATCTCTGAGCCAGTGATCCGGATCTTCAATCTGCCGGCCGTTTTCGATATGTTGGTTAAACATCCCATATTCGTAACGGATGCCATAACCCACGACCGGCAACTGCAGATTGGCGCAACTGTCCAGGAAACATGCTGCCAGTCGTCCCAGTCCACCGTTACCAAGACCAGCGTCGTGTTCCAGTTCCGCAGTTTCCTCCAGACTGATACTGAAATCCTTCAGTGCTTCACGGACAGTGTCTTCCAGATCCAGATTCAGAACGGCATTCGTCAACGAGCGTCCCACCAGAAATTCCAGCGACAGGTAATAGACACGCTTCCTGCCACTATGAGTAATCTTGTCGTGCGTTTTCCTCCAGTGAGCGACCAGTTGGTCCCGCACGGCGATCGCGAGCGCCCGATAAAGGTAATGAGGATCCACATGATGATCGTGGTGGCCCAGCGTGAAATTCAGATGGCGATGAATTTCCTGCGCAATACTGGCAAGGCACCCGGCAGGTTCCGGACGTGCAAAATTTGACAAGCTCTTCCTGAGTGATCTGGACATTGCTGTTCTTCTTTGGCTGAATGATCGCGTTCGTCTGACCTGCGTAAAAATGGTGACTCTATATCTGTGCGAACCTACGTCAATTTGCTTTGCTTTTCACTCAAAGAAACACCGGGGGTTTCTTTGATCCGGGACGCATCGTGCAACATTTTCAATGCATCGCGTTCCGGTCTGGCCTTGTAGAACGGATCAAGCGGATAGCAGCCAGAGACCATGCCGTTTCGGGGGGCGGTCGTGCAATCGCTGAACGTGCGGCAGATTTTTTTGCGGGTCAGCGTGCGACCGGATGCCACATCGGCGGGTAATTCCGGATACGACAGGACCATCCGACCGAGCCCGATACTGTCGGCCAGATTGAGACGCAGTACTGCCTGACCGACATGTGGTAACCATTCCTGCAGGTACGAGTAGCCGGATCCGACAACGATCATTTCCGGCACGCGACGCTTAAGCTCTGCGGTCGCTGAAATCTGTCGATGAACTCCCGTGAGCGGATCTTCCGGGGGTTGATAACCGTCCGATGGTGGAAACAATGCCGGCCTCTGAATATGCGGATTGTAGTATGGGCTGCCACACGTTGAACACAGCAGATCGATCCCCAGCGAACGCAGCAATTCCAGAAACTGCTGCGGCTCATCCAGATTGATTCCCAGACCTGTCCCATCGCCGCCAAACGCAAATCGATAGTCTCCTGCCTGCAACGGCACGCCGGTCCGATCGTCGGAATCACCCGGCTGAAAAGGCACAAAATCAAAAATACTCAGCCGCACTCCGATACCCAGCCCCGGCACTTCCGTTCGAATGCCCGCGACAATCTCCCGCAGGAACCGCGTTCGATTTTCAAGGCTGCCACCAAACTCACCGACACGATCAAATCCCGACAAAAACTCGTGCCCCAGATAGCCGTGACAATGCTTGATATCGACCCATCGAAACCCAGCCTTCTGAGCCAGTCGACAGGCATCAATAAAATCATCGATCAGGCGTTTGATGTCATCGTCTGACAGCAATGCGTCACTGCTCGTGATTCCATGTCTGGCGTCAAGAACCGGATGCCTGTAAGCAATCTGAGGTTCAAGCCGCTTCTTGTCGTTCGGTCTGGCGAAGCGCCCGGAATGTGTCAATTGCAGGCCAATCAGCAGGTCGTCGGTGCTGCCGATGTGCTCCTGATGGGACTGCTCAAGGATGTTTCGCAGCGCTTCCAGATCGCCCACTGTCTCTGAGTTGATCAGGAGCTGGTTGGGATTCGCTCGACCGTCCGGGCGTACGGCGACTGCTTCGCCGCCCCAGATAAGTTTCGCACCGCTGAGTCCGAAATTTTTCCAGCGACGACGGGTCAGGTCTGTCGGACGACCGTCAGTTGTTCCATCCCAGCCTTCCATCGGCAGGATGCACCAGCGATTGCCGATTTTACCGCAAATCGAACTCAGCGGCTGATCGAGCAGCGCGTGCGAGCCAGTTTCCAGCGTCATATCAAAGGGCAGGTCAAGTTTCAGATCATCCAGACGCTGTTGAAACTGGTGTGGCGTTTTCAACGTGGAAACGCGGGGGAATGACATGGGAGCCTTTCGAACTTCGTGATTGTTGTGCGCTGAATTTTGACAACCAGAAATGCGTTGTCCAGCGTGATCTCGATCGTCTGTGATCGATCCGTGAGTCATCCTGTCTGCAGATGGTCGATTCCGGCTGGCCGATTGTCGTTTTAATCGTTTAACGGCAAGCCGCAGGCGTCGTTGTCGAATTGCGCCTACGCCTGCGGCTCGCCGTTAAACGAAAATTTCGACGCTGAGTGAGTTGCTCTGGGCGATTAATCCCGTTAACAAATGCTCATGTAAGTCACCGCTTTTCGACGATTGATCCAGTCTGTAAGCACTTTTTCCGCAGGACCATGTCATGACCGAACCGGTATCAACACCGACAGCAAAACCTGGCGTTTCAGGTATTCGGAAAGCAGTTTCAGGATGCCTGCTGCTCACCGCATTGGTGGTACTTGCAATTGAACTTCGTGCCCTACTTGGACAGGCGAATTCGGCCAATGCACTGGCTGCTGTCTCCACAAAAGGTCTGTTCCACAACCTGACATTGAGCGATGCCCAGAATCTGCTGGCGTTTCGCCCTGGTGCGACAGTAATTCGCGATAACGAACAGGAAAAAGTTTTTCACTATCGATGGATCAGCCTCTTGAGGCCAGTCATGGGGCAACGTCAGCCTGAATTGTTTCTGGTCTCCAGTGCCACCGAACCTGCATACGCGATCGCATTCTACACCGACCCGGAGGATGCGGCATCCGGATTCTTTGGTGATGCGATCCCAGTGATGACGCCCGAAGACTTCGATGAAACATCAATGGACAATCCACTCGGATTGCCAGATGCTCCGCTGACGTTTCCTGCGCCCGACGCTCAACCCGAAGCGGTCACACCGACGGAAACGGTGCCACCGGCGGATCCCGCTGAACAATAGGTGCGTGCTCGCCTTAGTTCAGGCTGCTTCCCCTTGCACATCGTTCTCTTCGTCCTCATCATCGCCGATCTCCGCAATCGCAGGCAGAGTGCGCTGGCGGCGGAGTGTGGCGTAGTTTGGAAGGTCTTCCAGGCGGTGCAGGCCGAACAAGGTAAGGAATTGCCGAGTCGTCAGATACAGAAACGGACGACCGAGCGAATCGTCTTCGCCGCCGATGCGGACCAGACTGCGATCCATGAGTTGACGGATCATTTCTGCCGCCTGCACGCCACGAATCGCCTCCACATCCGCTCGTGTGACAGGCTGCTGATAGGCGATGATCGTGAGCGTCTCCATCATCGGGGATGACAGTTTCATTTCTGCCTGACGATTGTGCAAACGATCGAGCCAGGGCGAAAGTGCAGCTCGTGTCATCAGAAGATAACCGGCAGCTGTCTGTTCGATGCGGAACGCCGATCGCGTGCGATCGTAGCTGTCATTCAGAACCTGCACAAATTGCTGTACCTCTTTGACGTCGATCAAGCGGGCCACTTGAGCCAGTTTGCGGGCAGGGACTGCACCGTCCGCAATCAGCAATGCAGCTTCCAGACGCGCGATGCGTGTGGATCGAATCAGGCCACCGTCAGGGAGAATCTGGAGTGCCGCAAGTGCAGATCGTCGCGTGCGAAAAGATCGATCGAGCCAACGCAATTTTTCTCGCTGAGGCTGTTGTGTCTCGCAGAGATCAGGATTTGCAATCTGGCCATTGCCGCGAGGCATGATTGCGGTGATTCGCGGTGTTGTGTTCCACATAGCGGAATGCAGACCAAAATGACTCTATGGCACAGGATTCTGCTGTTGCCAGCGGGTGACCTGCTCAAGTACGTCTCGGGCACAGGCTTCGCGGCTCTCTCCGACGGCTTCGAAACGGAATCGCGTCAGTTCCTCCGGGCCGCGAAAAAATACGGCTAATCCGACCGGAGTCTTGTCGCCAGCCTCAAACCACATCGTCTTCAACGCACCCATCGCATTCAGCTGTTCGACGACCTGTGCGGCGTCTGGCTCCACAGGCTTTTGGTCTGATCCCTGCAGCGCTTCATCCGCCCTGGTTCCTCGTTGTTTCATCGGCGTTGTTGATTGTGGCCCGACTTCGGACAGGAACGGATCTTTGTTCGCACCGCCAGGCGGTTGAGTACGAGGCGGGACATTTCCCGGAGATTCAGCTTCGGGAGAATTCAGTTCCTGAAAAATGCCGTCTTCCGGGTTCGATCCAGGATCGTCATCACCGATCAGAGGCGAATCAGAATGTCCTGAAGGCACCGTCTTGATTGCTCCGGCAGAATCCGACTCAAGCTCAGGGAAACCATCAAAGAGTGAATCGTCAGCCTCGCCTTCGGACGCGGCGAGATCCACCGTAGAGACACCGACCTGACCCGGCGGGCGCAAGAGGGCAACGGCGGGAACCACAATCAGTGGAAGCGTCATGAGTAATGTTGACAGCAGACCGCTGCGAGAGGAATCCATTCCCGCTCTTCCGATCATCACGAGGTTTTTGACTACTCCAACGAGCAGATTCTGCCGGAGTTTAGGACAGACCTCGGTTTGCCACAATTGCAATTTCAGCAGCAAAAAATGCCGGAAAAAATCGAATCCAAAGATTCTTCGACTGGTCAATGCTGCCACGTCACGTCTAAACTGTGACGACCTGAGTGGAACAGTCGCTCTGTGCAGGCGCCATCTCGACAACTGCCTGGCGTATGATGACTCATGCTGACTTTGACTGATGACAACTGGACAAAAACAGCGATTGATGAACGAGGTCTGCACTGCATCCAGCGCTCGGGCGATTCGACAAGTGGCTCTTTACTGCAGCAATTTCTGCCAATTCAAGGCTTATCGACGCAGACCAGAATTACGTTTCAGGAGGACACACGTGGCACGGACTTCATCGGCATCGAATTCACAGTTTTCACGTCGTCGTTTTGCCGCGAATCTTGCGGTCGTGGGCATGCTGGGATTCGCCGGACAGTCGATTTTCGCGGATGAGACAGCTTCGAAAGCGACCGAACATCCACTCGCACCTGCGCTGGGTCACGCCAAAACGTGCGTGGAAAGTCTGCAAAAGCTGAGTGGCTACGAATGCACGTTTACCAAGGTGGAAGTCGTCGGCAAACAAACGATTTCACAGAAGATGAAAATGAAAGTGCGACACGAGCCATTCAGCGTCTATATGCACTTTGACGAGCCTCATGCGGGCCGCGAAGTGATTTTTGTCGAAGGCAAAAACAACAACAATCTGCTGGTGCATGAGGCGGGCTTCGCTTCCCTGATCGGGACACTTGAACTGGCACCAACCGGCAGTCAGGCGATGGCTGAAAATCGCTATCCGATCACACTCGCCGGAATCCAGAAAATGGTGGAGAGTGTAATCGAACAATGGGAAGCCGAAACCAAATACGGCGAAACGGAAGTCAAGTACTTCGAAGACGCAAAAATCGGCAACATGAAGTGCCGCGTCATTGAGAGTTCTCACCCACAGCCTCGCAAGCAATTCAAGTTTCATATGACACGCGTCTGGATCGATGAGAAATCCGGTCTGCCAGTGCGCCTCCAGCAGTTCGGCTTTCCCGCAAAGAGCGGCGCGAAGCCACCCGTCATTGAAGACTACACGTTCGCCGACATCAAAGCCGAAGTGCGACTCACGGATCGCGACTTTGACACAAAGAACCCCAGCTACAACTACTAACGCATGATCGTGGAATCATCGCTGACGAAAACTCGGCAGATGGTCGCGAACCGTGGACAGCCTGCCATATTCATCGCCTGCCCGATCTTCCTTGCAGCAACGGCTTGCAGAACAGAGCGCTCAGGTTCAGCCGTTCCTTTGCTCGCTGTGTGATACTCCGCGCGGGTCTGTTGATTTAATCGTGGGGTGCGTGAAGCGGAGCGCAACGCACCACTTTGGGAAAGCGTAGGAAACTGGTGTGTTCCGCTCCGCTTCACACACCCTACCGGAATCACTAAATCAGCACCCCGCAAGGTAGCGTTGGTTCGACGCGTCTGATCGACAACCAGATCCTGAGGTTCCGCTAACCCACGCAACTCCGCTATCATGCGTCACATGCTGTTGGTCCAGCAACAGTAGAAATCAAATCGGCAAGCCTTGGGGTTCCACCGGCGGCTTGTTCCCAGACGTGGAATCAGAGGACTTACGTCCCCGGCTCGCCTGGTAATTTCGTTTCTGCCGTTGGCCTGAACACGCTTGCCTATTGAGCCCACAGGAGATCCTGCCGCTATGCGGAAAGTGTTGCTGCGTTTTGTATTCGACAATCTTTGGCAATGGCAGTCTGTTGGGAATGAACTGCATGTCGGTGCAGCATGGTTGCTGTTGCTGTGGGTCGCAATCGTGGGCGTGGCTTTTGGGGTGATGTACGCCAAGTCAAAGAAGGCCGCCGAGTCCGCGATGTCGGCGGGCTTCTGGCTCATCGTCCCTGCGGCACTTGCAGCAGCGTGGTTTTTCAAGCTGCCGATCATCAAGACAGGCATTCCGGTTTTCGGTTACGGCCTGATGATGTTTGTCGGGTTCTCGTCCGCCACATGGCTGGCGTCGCGGCGAGTCCGTGAGATTGGACAGCCGGCGGAAACCATCTGGGACATGATGATGTGGGCTCTGATCCCAGGCCTGCTCGGTGCGAGGCTGAACTATCTGCTGCTGTACGGGCATCAGGTCTTCGCAGGCAAGCATGGATTTGAATTGCTGGTGGCACCGTTTGCGCTGTGGGACGGCGGAATTGTGTTCTATGGCAGCGTGATTGGCGGCATCATCGGAGTGGTCTGTTATTGTCAACGTCGCGGAATCAACCCTCTCGCCATGCTGGATGTGATCAGCCCATCCATGTTTGTCGGTGAAGGCTTTGGACGCATCGGCTGTTTTCTGTATGGCTGCTGTTACGGAAAATCCTGCGACCTGCCGTGGGCCGTGCGCTTTCCGCCCGACAGCCTGACATTTGAAAAGCTGGCTCCGAAAGGCAGGATCCTCGAGAATCCGTTGTCAACGATCCCACTGCATCCCACGCAGCTCTACAGTTCATTTGCCGCTTTTGTGCTCGCGGGAATTTTGGCCTGGTATTTTCGCCGCCGTCCGTTTGACGGTGCGGTCCTGGCACTGGGAGGGATTCTGTATCCCATCAATCGCTTCGTACTGGAATCCTTCCGCGACGACGAACCAAAGCTGTGGGGCACTCCCTTCACGGCTGCTCAACTCATCAGCATCGGACTGCTGATCTCCGGGATCGGTGCCATGTATTATCTCTCAAAACGTGCGAAACTGACCGGCGCGACGTCACGCGTTAATCAATGACACACTGGCTCGTCTAACCCCAGCGCCGGGCAGCGTATTCCTTGAACAGTTCTTCCGACCTGCAACTGATCGATGCCACGCTGTCAGGCGACACGCGCGCGTTTGACGAGTTGGTTCGGAGATATCAGGATCGACTGGTGCATAGTCTGGAACATGCACTCGGCTCACGGGATGATGCGCTGGATGTGGCGCAGCAGGCGTTTGTACTGGCCTGGAAGAAGCTGAATTCGTTTCGTCGCGAGGCAGGTTTTTATTCATGGCTGTACCGGATCGCACGCAACGTTGCGATCAGCCGGATGCGCCGCCCTAAGATCAGTTCCGGGTCGCTCGATCATCTGCACGAAGCCGCTGGCTTTGAACCTGCCGACGCACACTCAGAATCCGTTCCGGAATACGCAATGCTGCAAGCAGAGCAAATTCAAATGGTCCGGACGGCGTTGCAGGAAATCGCGGAAGAGTTTCGGCAACCCCTCGTGTTGAAAGAAATCGATGGTCTTTCTTACGAAGAAATCGCCCGGATCATCGACATCCCATTAGGTACTGTTCGTAGCCGAATTTTCCGCGCACGTCAGGAACTGATCGCGAAATTGCAAAGGCATTCGAAGGAGCAGGAATAGTCCTGGCCCGACAGATTGCGATCCTTTGAAAAAAGGATCACACCCTTCCTGTCAAGGAAAAGCGAGAACCATTTTCTGCAAAAATAAAAGGGTCAAACACCGGAATTCTCTCGTAAAAAAAAAGCTGTCACGAACATCGAAATGAGTTTTGAATCGAGATTGATGGATTGAGCAGACGTCGGTATAAAGCCCACTTCTCATTGAGGATGTTTGCGACTGTCTAACCACTGAAGAGTCCTGTCAGCGTTCTGCTGATACTTCATTGCAAGTATCCATTTGTCTGGTCCATCACACGCACGGCGATCTAAAAACGCCAATCGAATGTGGTGTTGTCTTCTACAAAGGTAGCCCTTTTATCATGCAGCTCCACCAGATTGACCTTGTTCCGGGAGAGTCGATTCGAGTTGGAAATCTGATCGTGACGCTGGTCGCGGTCGAAGGCAGTGTTGCTCAACTGCATGTTGAGGATCCTGACGATAATGGCTCATGGATCAATCCAGTAGACTATTCGGACAGCGAACTTGGCGAGCCTGCGTTCGCATAACACAGTAGCTTGACTCTCTGAGTCGAGTGACCTTCTTCCATCGCTGCCCAGACTCTCAACTCAGAGAGGTAATATGCGGTGTGTTGAGGCCATTACGCAACTCGTCCTTCAACGTAATCGACGTTGTAAGAATCGTGGCGATGCGTTTCGTCTCCGGTGCGCTGCTGCTGGAGGAGTCTTGCATGGTGTGACAAGCGGCAGCGTAGGCACACCATGACAGCGTTGCAGTTTGCCTGCGTGTTCTGCAGATTGCAGATTTACAGTGGTGTGTTGAGCTCCGCTGCACACACCCTACTCTAAATTGACAAACTCGCCAGCCGCGTCCGCTCCCCGTGATCAGTATCGCATCGTTGAATTCTTCGATAAACTCCTGACGTGAAGTTTTTCCCGAACCAAGGAGCCTTCGATGATCTTTCGATCCCTGCGTGTCCCGGCGTTGATTGTGTGCGCCGCTTTGCCCGTCATTTTGTTGACGAGCAACTGCTTCGTCGCGGCAGCGCCTCCTGAAGACAAGAAATCCGATGATGGCTTTCAGACGCTGTTTGA
>JAYSPO010000472.1:0-1965 GCA_043722015.1 Candidatus Kuenenia sp.
TTCCTGCGCGGCGAGGTCAGCCCTGTTTTCTTCGGAAGCGCTTTGACAAACTACGGTGTGGAGCAATTTTTGCGAGGCTTTCTGGGGTTGTGCCCCACGCCACGCGATCGCAACAGCGATGTGGGACCTGTGTCGGCGTCGCGGCCTGAGTTCTCTGGCTTCGTGTTCAAGATTCAGGCCAATCTTGACCCTAAGCATCGCGATCGAGTCGCGTTTGTACGTGTGTGCTCCGGTACGTTTCGCCGGGAAATGGAAGTCTTTCATCCGCGAACCGGCAAGAAGATCCGTCTGAGGCGCGCCCATAAGCTGTTCGGCCAGGCACGCGAAACGATGGATGAAGCGTTTCCGGGGGACATCATCGGATTGGTCAATCCTGGCGAATTTATGCTGGGTGATACGATCTGCGAAGGTCCGCCGGTCGTCTTTGAAGCGCTGCCTCAGTTTTCGCCGGAGTTCTTTGCGACCATGATCTGTTCCGATACGGGACGCCGCAAACAGTTTGAACGAGGTTTATCGCAACTGCTTGAAGAAGGCGCAATTCAGATATTTAACTCACCGCATTCGTCGATCCGACAGAACATTATGGCGGCTTGCGGTGAGTTGCAATTTGATGTCGTGAAATTCCGATTGCAGGCCGAATACGATACCGAAACCGAAGTCCGGTGGCTCAACTATAAAGTGGCTCGCTGGGTTGTCCCAAAGCCAGGGGCCACGGTGGAGTTGCAGTTGCTGTCGTCCTGTCGCGAAGTTGTCGATCAGTACGACCAGCGCGCCGTGCTGTTCCTGTCCGACTGGGAAGCACAGCATTGCCAGAAACAGAATCCCGACTGGGAGTTTCAGACCATGCGTTTCAGAACGACGGCAAAATAATGATCCCCTGCAGACAACTTGCAATGTCGAGTCGTGCAGGTTAACGTCATTGTTGCTTACATGGTCGAAAGGAGCACATTATGCCAAAAGGAAATCTGTCACGTCGTGATTTGTTGCAGGTGACAGTCGCTGCCGGTGCGGTGGCTTCGATTGCATCACTTCCATCATCTACTCTCATTGCTGCCGAGGAAAATACTATGAAGGGCAATATCAAACACTCCGTCGTCTTCTGGTGCTTCAATGTCGCCGGGGAGAAATGGGATATCGACAAGACCTGTGAAATTGCCAAAAGTCTTGGATGCCAGTCGGTAGAAATCTGTGGCCCGGAAGAATGGCCGACGATCAAAAAGCACGGCCTGACCTGCGCCATTGCTTCAAACGGCATGCCCGGGGCACCGTTTATGAAGGGCCTGAACAATCCGGCGTATCAGAATCAGGTGATCGAAGTCACTTCAAAAATGATCGACGATTGTGCTGCGGCCGGCGTTCCCAATGTCATCGCGTTCACGGGTTACAAGTGGAAAGACGCTGAAGATCCGACCAGCGGCGAAATTTCGCTGTCAGAAGGTGCGGACAACTGCGTCGCGGGTCTGAAGAAACTTGCAGTGCATGCCGAGCAGAAGGGTGTGACAGTCTGTATCGAACACCTCAACACGCGCGATGGTTCTCACCCGATGAAGGGGCACCCCGGTTATCAGGGTGATGACATCGACTACGTGGCCAACATCGTCCGCCGAGTCGGTTCACCCCGTGTGAAATTATTGTTCGACATTTACCATGTGCAGTTGATGAACGGCGATGTGATTCGTCGGATCGAACAATGCAAGGACGTGATCGGCCACATTCATACTGCCGGCAATCCGGGACGTGGCGAACTGGACGACAACCAGGAAATCAACTACCCGCCGATCATGCGGAAGTTGGTTGAGATTGGCTACAAAGGTTTCGTCGGACACGAATTCATCCCGACGCGCGATCCGCTCGCAGGGTTGAAGCAGGCGATTCAGCTTTGCGACGTGTAGCGCGTGCTTTGCCAAGACAAGAAATCGGGGTTGCGTCTGTAGGCTGTAGGCCGGACCAAGCGCAGCGCCGTTC
>JAYSPO010000473.1:0-3351 GCA_043722015.1 Candidatus Kuenenia sp.
TGACAACCGATGGCCCATGTCCCAATTACTGAAGTCGCCCCCAACCTTCCTGCTGACAACCTGCTTGCCGTTGATGAAGATGATCGCCGTGCCTGAGGAATCACGAGCATAGACAACATGCGTCAGTTCAGGTTCGAGGGATTTCGCGGGACCAGCAGTGGACGGGTTACCATTTTCGTCAGTGCCGGTGCTTCTCAATCGCACGTCATAGAAATCCTGATCCTGTCCGAGCGTAAAATTGCGGGAACTCGGATTGGACGACAACGACACGATACGGGCCGGACCGCGTTGTTCCGTCGAGGCCGGAGTGATCCACGCTTCGATGGTCAACGCGTTTGATTTCCTGATCGCGTCCACAAATCTTTTCGCTGATTTTGGCGAAACGATGGAGGCCGACGAAACGATCGTCATTGTTTCCTCTGACCATCGCACGCTGTCAGGAGTTTCGATCAGCAAATCGACAGGGTCACTGCTGCCCGAGCGATCGTGAATGATCCGTCCGTTGCCTTCCGAAAAATCGTACAGGCCAATCAGCCCCTCCGCCGTGCGACTCGACGTCGGCTGTGCGCAGGTCACCGAAGGCCACATCGTCACCACCAGCAATGCGGCGATGCCTCTGCTTATCACGTTGAGAGAACAGCATGTCATACGAATGAACTTCCGCGACGGAGCAACCGGAAACTTACCGTGCGCGAATTGTACCCGGAAAGCTGACGGGCGACATTCAGAGCCGTTGAGTTTTTTGACGAGCCGGATTCGTTAGTGGGTCCAGAAATTACTGCCGGGAGAGTCCATATTCATTGGGGGGTTTACGCGATGTGCGACGGTCCGTCAGCAGATCATAGTCTCGAAACAGGAATGGCTTGCCAACAGCGGGACTACTCCTTGCAAACAGTACGACGCCATCCGTCTGGTAGAAGTGACGCGAGACTTCTTCGAGAAGAGATACGAAGGTCTCCGACCGAAGTCTATCGCGTCGGTTGGAGCTTTCCGGCTTCCTGCCGGCGTATCGAGACGTGGACGCCGGAATCGCTGACACTGCTTCGGCTGGCGATTTGTGTGCCATCCTCTCAGAATGTGCAGACAGTTACAAAATTCTGCTTTTTTGAGACAGGATTTGAACCGTGCGCTGTACTGGTTGTTCGGAGCATCCTGAATGAGCAACTCACCAACGACTCGAATCAGCTTGCTGCTGAGACTGCGGGATACGCACGACCGGCCAGCATGGGATCGGTTCGTGGGGCTGTATGCGCCGCTCGTTTACGGGTTTGCTCGACGCAAAGGTCTGCAGGATGCCGACGCGGCCGACATTGCCCAGGACGTGCTGATGTCGGTCGCTCAACAAATGCGAAAATGGCAATACACGCCGGAACGAGGCTCGTTTCGCGGCTGGTTGTTTACGATCGCTCGCAATCGTGTGAAGAACTGGCTGGCCAGCTCAGCCAGACGAATGGACGGAACTGGTGGAGATGACAATCTGGCCGCAATGAAAACTCAACAGGAGACTGTTCCTGACGCAGCCGACTGGGATGCGGAATACGCGCGACATGTGTTTCACTGGGCTGCGGCAATTGTTCGGCAGCAGGTGTCTGAACAAACGTGGCTGGCGTTCGAAACCACGGCTGTCGAAGGTCGCAGCGGATCGGAAGTGGCGGAATCTCTTGGTATGTCGATCGGTGCTGTTTATCTGGCACGCAGCCGTGTGATGAGCCGACTGAAAGAACTGGTACAGGGAATTGGAGACGAATGAAAATGACTCAAACATGCCCCACTTCCAAAGAACTCCTAAGCCTTGTTGATGGATCTCTGTCCGACATTGAAGCACAGCCCCTGGAACTGCACATCGAATGCTGCGACGTCTGCCAGCGTGCGCTTCAGGAACTGGCCGCCGATGGGACGTTCTGGAAATCAGCGTCAGCCAGTCTGTCGGACGACAAGATCGTTGGCCCCGGATTAGATCGCGTCATCGAGACTCTGCAGCATCAGTCACGTGAAGACGCTGAAGAGATCGGCGAAGCCATTGAGCTGAAGCTGTCGTTCATTGAACCTCCCGTCGAACCGGGCACGATCGGTCGGCTGCGGCACTACGATCTGCTGCGCGTCGCCGGGCGGGGCGGGATGGGAATTGTGCTGAAGGCATTTGATCGATCGCTGCGACGCGTGGTTGCGATCAAGCTGTTGGCACCGCACCTGGCCGGCAATGGACAGGCTCGACAGCGATTCATTCGCGAAGGGCGGGCGGCGGCCGCCATCTGCCATGAACATGTCGTGACAATTCATGCGGTTGAAGAGTCGCCTCCGTTTCTGGTGATGCAGTATGTGCACGGTGAAACTCTGGAAGCGCGCATCCACCGCAATGGTTCGCTCGACGTTCGCGATGCAGTGCGGATCGCCATGCAGGTCGCACAGGGACTTGCGGCGGCTCATGCACAGGGAGTTGTTCATCGGGACATCAAGCCCGCCAATATTCTGCTGGAAAACGGTGTCGCCCGGGTTCGCATCACCGACTTCGGATTGGCACGTGCTGTCGATGATGCCAGCCTGACGCAGAGCGGAGTTGTCGCCGGCACGCCGCAGTACATGGCACCTGAACAGGCCAATGGAGACGCCATCGACGAACGGGCCGATCTGTTCAGCCTGGGAAGTGTGCTTTATACGATGCTGGCAGGACACGCACCGTTTCGTGCGACAACGGCGATGGGTGTGCTCAAGCGATTGTGTGACAATGCCGCTCGGCCGATTCGCGAGATCAATCCGGAAACGCCAGACTGGCTGGTGGTGTTGATCAATCGACTGCACGCGAAACGTCCGGCAGATCGCTTCCACAATGCCGGCGAAGTGGCGGCGTTGCTGGAACGCGGCCTGGCGGCAATGCAAACAGGTGTGGCGATGCCAGTGCCTTTCGAGTCGAATGAAAACCCAACGGCGAGCGGCAGGGCGTCAGCCCTCCGAGTAAACGCAAGGCCAGCGCATTCGTCACCGAGTGAATACACCGCAGTACACGATGTTTCGGCTGCAACAAAATCAACGGACCTCGGTGCGTTCGAGAAGCGACTTTTGCCACCGTATCCGCTGTGGCTGCTTTTCGCGGTCGTTGGTTTTGTGGTAACG
Source organism: Candidatus Kuenenia sp. (assembly GCA_043722015.1). GTDB lineage: Bacteria > Planctomycetota > Planctomycetia > Planctomycetales > Planctomycetaceae > SXXK01. The sequence continues at coordinate 3,112 of JAYSPO010000473.1, forward strand.
CCGTTTGTTCCGCAAGCGGGAATTCTTGGAGGCGCGTTAGCGTTCATCGCATTGCTTGTACCTCGCATTTTTCCCCGCGTGACGTCGAAGCTACTGAACGGTTCACCCAGTGCAAATGTGGAAACGGTGAATACATCTGGAAATGATGCGACGGCGACATCTCGGAAGTCATTTCTTTCCAGCGGAGTACTTCGATTGTTTGCCTGGGCGCTGCTTTGGATGCTTCCGATCGCTGTTTGG
>JAYSPO010000474.1:0-1363 GCA_043722015.1 Candidatus Kuenenia sp.
TCAGGAAACAGTCCGCCGCCCGCCACAAGAAGTCGCCTGACGCTTGTGCTGGACGGTCCTGCTGGTGGTGATGCAACGCATGCGTCGGAGATCGCAGAATCACTCTGGAGATCGATGAGTTCTCGAGGCAGTACGACGACTCATTTTCTTGGAAGCAGTCGTCCGGCGAGTCATCCCGGTCAGCAGCCCGCATTCATCCCGTCGAAGAAACCACGGCTGCCACTGATTGGCCCAATCCTCGACCGGCTGGGAGCGGACGACAAGGTTCTGGTTCTGACACGACACGTCATCTCTGATCTGGCTGACTTCCGCAATTCGCAGTGGCGAAACCGACTCCTCCTCGGAACCCCCGAGGAAGAAGAAGTCGATCAGTGGCAAAACACTGTCGTCATTCGTTCACCGGATGACTGCGGAGCGGTCGTCACCCGACTCGTCAGCCTCGAAGATCAATAGTCTTTCTCACGTACACGTCCATCGCCCAGGAGAATCATGATGCCAACAAAATCCAACCCCAGTCACCAGGTGCTGCTCGACAGAACCCGATTCCCAATGATCTGGGTGAATGCCCTCGAAGCGTATATCAGCTATCTTCCTGTCACCAAGATCCAGCTGGAATATTTCCTGTGCGATCGTCCGGAGCCGCGTTTTGACCAGAAATGGTATGAGCGACTGCTGGCGGCGAACGAACGGATCTCACCGGGAAAAATCATGTCAGACAATTTTTTCAAAGTGTTTGCCACTGGAATCTCTCCGTCTGATGCGGCAATGTTTGCCGAATGGATGGGGAATGAAACGGAAGAGACTTACAGCCTTCTGACACGCAATGAGTGGTTTGACGCATTTGAAGAACTTGAGACAAAGCCTGCGTTGGCAGTGGAAAACTTTCTGAGCCCCGAACAGCCTGCACGTGTCGGTGTCCTGCTGACACGAATTGATGCCGCAGTTTCGAAGCTCAAGCCCGCAGATCGCAGGCTTGTGGACAGTATGCTGATGCGAGGTGGCGTCTTTGAATGGGTTTCCATCGAAGAAGACCAGTGGGGCGGAGCGGGCATGCCAAATGAACAGCTCAAACCAGGACTTATCAATCTGGCGGCTCGGCGACCAAAAACTCCCGCGCAGATGAACCCCGCTCCGGCTATGTACGGATTTCGATTAATAAAGAGGCAAATATGATTTCACTAAACGTTGATCAGCTTATATTTACACGATTGCAGCCGGACTATTCGCCAAAGTTGCGGGCCGGTTATCAGACAGCCTATGCATCGCCGGGGCTTTCGCATTCTGACGTTGAAGAAATCGAGAGTCGCATTGCCTGCTTTGCGTTTGACGCCGACGAGAATCCCGAACGGCTGCAGTATTTCCG
>JAYSPO010000475.1:0-5455 GCA_043722015.1 Candidatus Kuenenia sp.
ACCGCTCCCGTGCCATGGTCCCAACCCCTCACCGGATAAAACTGCGAACGACGGTGCCTGGATCTGTTGGATTTTTCTGACTGCCGCTGCTGCCCCTCGCTGACCAGGCATTCCACCTCAATGAACCATCGCATTCACCTCAGCGTCATCGTGGCACTTTCTGCCGGAAAGGGCTTTCGCCGTAAGGCGAAGCTCCATGGGTCTACATCCGCTCCACGTCACCGCGTGGCTGTCCTTTTGACCGCGACTGGTCGCTGGTCGCGGCGTGGCCGCGAAGTCCTGCTCGGCAAGCAGGACCTACCGAAATCGGCGACTGCACCCGCGTTGCCGTGTCCTTCCTGCGTTGGCAATTCAGCTGCGGAACGAATAAAGTCCGCAGATCACATCAAGCAGAGAGTGCAAACATGTCACAATTGAATTTATCCTCCGCCGAGCAGACACAGGATGCACTGAATCGCCGTCTGTTCCTGAAACATGGTTCAACGGTGATCGGTGCGACAGCATTGGCGACGCTGATGAATTCGGGCAGCGTTGCGCAGGCTGTACCGGAACTCGGGCAGCCGCAGTTTCCGAATCACGCGCCGGCGGCGAAACGAATTATTTATCTGTTTCAGTCCGGTGCGCCGTCGCAGATGGACCTGTTTGATCCGAAACCGATGCTGGCGGAACGGCGCGGCGAGGATCTGCCGGCGTCAATTCGACAAGGACAGCGGCTGACCACAATGACCAGCGGTCAGTCTAAGTTTCCGGTCGCTCCTTCCATCTTCAATTTCGCTCAACACGGTGAATGCGGTATGTGGATGAGCGATGCACTCACTCACATGCCAACGCTGGCCGACAAGTGGTGCATGATTCGTTCGATGCATACCGAAGCCATCAATCACGATCCGGCAATTACGTTTTGCCAGACAGGTTCGCAACTGGCAGGGAGACCGAGTATCGGGTCATGGGCAAGTTATGGACTGGGCAGTGACAACGAAAACCTGCCGTCGTATGTGGTGTTGACTTCGTTTGGGAGCGGACGTCCGGACGACCAGCCGCTGTACGATCGCTTGTGGGGTTCCGGATTCCTTCCTTCCAAACATCAGGGCGTGAAGTTTCGCAACTCCGGCGACGCCGTCCTGTACCTGAGCAACCCGCAGGGGATGTCGGCACAAACGCGGCGCAGCACGCTCGACCGGCTGTCCGCGCTGAATCAACAGCACTTCGAAACGGTTGGCGATCCGGAAATCCAGACGCGAATTGCGCAGTATGAAATGGCGTTCCGGATGCAGACCAGCGTGCCGGATTTGATCGACATTTCTAATGAGCCAAAACATGTGCTCGACAGTTACGGCCCGGATGTACATCGGACCGGTAGTTACGCATCAAACTGTCTGCTGGCTCGACGTTTGGCTGAAAGGGATGTACGTTTTGTGCAGTTGTTCCACATGGGTTGGGATCATCATGGTGGTTTGCCAAATGCCGTTCGAGGACAGGTGCGCGACACCGATCAGGCCACGACAGCATTGATTAACGATCTGGAACAGCGTGGTCTGATGAAGGACACGCTCATTGTCTGGGGTGGCGAATTCGGACGAACCGTGTATTCACAAGGCGGCCTGTCTGCGGACGACTATGGTCGTGACCATCATCCTCGCTGCTTCACAATCTTGATGACTGGTGCTGGTGTCAAGGGCGGCATGACTCTCGGGGAAACAGACGACTACTGTTATAACATCGTCCGGGATGCTGTCCACGTACATGACCTGAATGCGACAATCCTGCATTTGATGGGAGTAGACCACAAGCAACTCACCTATAAGTATCAGGGCCGCGACTTCCGTCTGACCGACATCCATGGCGAAATTGTAAAATCCATACTTTTGTAACGATCAGCATGATTCGCCTTCACCCGTTTCCACGACTTACGCTGAACCAATACGTTGCTCAGTTCAATGATTCTCCGTTGGCTCTGTCCTGGAAAATATCCTGTCCGACTGTGCCAAGGAACCAGTCCTGGCCGCTGGAGCCCATGAGGGTGTCGATGGCACCGTCGTCGAGGACTGTCGAAGTGTTGAGGAACGTGTTGCCGTTGCTGCGAGTTCCGGTGCCGGATCCTTTCAGATTGGCGACTCGGGCAGCGTACGTTCGGTTTGAGGTCCATTCGGCAAGGATTTGTTGCAGAGCCGCGTCGTTACTTTCAAGAGTTGAGCGATTGCCGATCAGCAGGTCGTCGCCGCTGCCGCCGATGAGTCGATCGGCACCATTTCCGCCGATCATCAGATCTCGGCCTGAGCCGCCGTCGAGCAGATCGTTTCCGTCACCGCCGAGAACAATGTCGTTGCCGTCGTCGCCATCCAATGCGTCATTGCCCGTGCCTCCGGTGAGTGTGTCATCGCCTTTGCCGCCGTACAATCGGTCGTCGCCGTCGCCTCCGTCGAGGACATCGTTGCCATCCCCGCCGTCGAGACGATCGTTACCGGAATTCCCCAGCAGTGTGTCGTTTCCACTGCGACCGTACAGGCTGTCGTTTCCGTCGCCGCCTTCAAGGCGATTGACGCCGGAACCGCCATCGAGCCGATCGTCGCCGGTGCCACCCAGCAGTGTTGTATTTCCGGAACCAGCTGCCAGTCGATCGTTGCCCGCTCCGCCATCGATCAGAGCAGGGGCCGTGACATCGCTTTCGATTTTCGCTTCGTCATTTCCTCCAGCAAGCAGAATGACAATGCTCTGAACCTGGATAACGAGGAAGCTCTGATCTGGCTGATCTCGGTCATTCAGTTCGAATTCCACGACCAGTCGAGGCGAACTTCCGCCGGATGTTTCAATCTCAACTTCGTCATTGCCGTTGCCGCCAATCACATAGAGTGTGCTGCCAACCAGTCCCACACCGACAATCGCAGTCGATGTCGTTTGAATGATTTGGCCGCTGTCGTCATCAGTGAGCGTGACAGTGATTGTGTAGAGTCCACCCGCTGGGTAAGCGTAGCTGCCTGTGATTGTTCCGACGCCCGCAATGGTTGTGACAACTCCGGTCGTTGTGACTCCGTTGCCCCAGTTGATGGTTGCCGTATAAGTGTCCCGAGTTCCCACATCAGTGAACGCCCCGGAGACAGTCACGGCCTGACCAATTCCCGACATTGCGATATTGGGCGAACAGTTCGTGAGGCTGGTGATGACTGGAGCCTCGTTGTTCACGATCACCGAACTGCTGGCCGTGCCGGTCTGGTTGTCCTTGTCTTTGACTGTGGCCGTAATGGCATAGCTGTCCGACGCTGAACCAGCGACACCGTTGTCATCCAGATAACGATGTGTCAGGGTAAAGCTCTGATTCCCGGTTGCACTGGCCGCGAAGGTGTAGGTTTCCGTGTTGTCCGGGCTGAACGGATCACCCCAGTTGATGGACAGTGTGAACGTATCTCGCGTGCCCGGATCGGTGATGGTCCCGGTCAGAGTGGCGACTCCGTTTTCAACGATCGCCGTGACAGCATTCAGAACCAGTTTCGGATCGACGTTGTTGACGGTGACTGTTGTCGTTGCTGAGCCAACAGCGAGGTCTTTATCCTGCAAGGAGGCACTGATCGTGTAGGTGTCAGACGCGGTGCCGGTGACGTTGTCATCCAGATAGCGGTGAGTCAGCGTAAAGCTCTGAGTTCCCGTGGCACTGGCCGCGAACGTGTAAGTTTCGACGTCGTTCGGGCTGAGCGGATCGCCCCAGTTGATGGACAGCGTGAACGTGTCCTGCGTGCCCGGATCGGTGATGGTCCCGGTCAGCGTAGCGACTCCGTTTTCGACGATCGCCGTGACAGCGTTCAGGACCAGCGTCGGTGCGACGTTGTTCACGGTGACTGTGGTGCTGGCGGAGCCAAGAGCCAGGTCTTTGTCCTGCACGGAGGCACTGATCGTGTAGGTGTCAGAGGCAGTACCGGTGACGTTGTCGTCCAGATACCGATGAGTCAGAGCGAAGCTCTGAGTGCCAGTTGCACTGGCCGCGAACGTGTAGGTTTCGACGTTGTTTGGACTCAGCGGATTTCCCCAGTTGATGGACAGTGTGAACGTATCGAGCGTACCCGGATCGGTGATGATACCTGTCAAAGTCGCCACACCGTGTTCGATGATTGATGTGACAGCGTTCAGAACCAGCGTCGGTGCGACGTTGTTCACGGTGACGGTTGTCGTTGCTGAGCCAACGGCGAGATCCTTGTCCTGCACCGATGCACTGATCGTGTAGGTGTCCGCCGCGGTGCCGGTGACGTTGTCATCAAGGTACCGGTGAGTCAGCGTGAAGTTCTGAGTTCCGGTTGCACTTGCTGCGAACGTGTAGGTTTCGACGTCGTTCGGGCTGAACGGATCACCCCAGTTAATGGACAGCGTGAAGGTATCTCGCGTGCCCGGATCGGTGATGGTCCCGGTCAGCGTAGCGACTCCGTTTTCGACGATCACCGTGACAGCGTTCAGGACCAGCGTCGGTGCGACGTTGTTCACGGTGACATTGCTGACGCCTGAGCCGGTTGCTGTATCCTTGTCGGTGACAATGGCAGAGACTGCATAGACGGTTGAAGCACCAGAACCAGAATCATCGAGATACCGATGGCTGGCGGTAAACGTGGTGACTCCAGCTGCTAATGTCAGCGTTGTGTCGTCGGTACCGTCGCCCCAGCGGATCACGACCGTGTGAGTATCCACCGTGCCTGGGTCCGCGAAGCTGCCGCTGAGCACGAACACGCCATTCTCGTCGATCGTGCCGCTGCTCAGGACCACAGTATTCGGAGCCACATTGTTGACGAGCAGATTGAACGCGGTCGTGACGATTCCGCCACGATGATCGTCGGCTGTGATCGTGACCCTCTGAGACTGGTTCGGGCCATCATTAGCATCAAACGACCAGGTCCATGCTCCGTTGTTGCTGGCGTCCTGAGTGATCGTGCCGATGGTCGCTGTAATAGTTGGACGATCCGTGAAGTCGACATCGGCAAAGCTTCCTGAATTGCCGGCCGTCTGGCCTTCGTTGATCGTCATCGAACTGCGAGTCACAGCGACCGACGGTGCGTCGTTCACACCACGAACAGTGATTGTCACAAGTCCCGTGTCGCTGTCTCCGTATTCGTCGATCACCTGGTATTGGAATCTGACGGTGGCTGTTTCTCCAACTGCCAGGTAGTCGAACACTCCGGTTGGATCGAACGAGAATGTTCCGTCATGGTTGTTCGTCAGAACTCCAATTGAAGGCGAACTCAGGTTGATCGTCAGATTTGGCCTGATGTTATTTTCTTTGTCAGTGTCATTTGTTAATACGTCAAAGCTGACGGATCGGTCTTCGTCGGTTGATACCGCATCGTCAACGGCCACTGGCGGTGTATTGATGATGATCAGCAGGACGTCATTACCAACGCTGCCACCGTCGGCATTGCCAGCATAGGTAATCAATGCACCTTTGCCTGTCCCGAGGAAGTTGGGAATGACCATGCCTTCC
>JAYSPO010000476.1:0-10763 GCA_043722015.1 Candidatus Kuenenia sp.
TGCGCTTGGTCCGGCCTACCCAAAAATCAGGCATTGACGTCGGACGATCCAATTGCATTCTCGGGGGATGTTCACAGTCTGGCAATGCTGATCATGTGATTTCCCCGGAGAATGATGGTTGCCGATCGCCGGATTGGGTTGCTGTTGTTGCAATGAATCTGGCAAGCTGGAAGCTTACCCCACGATGGTTGCAATGAATCTGGCAAGCTGCAAATTTACCCCACGAGAATTATGGCTGCGGTGTGACGCGCGCCGCCGTCGAATCGGTCGCGTTCTGTCGATCATGGTCAGCCTTGTTCAGGGCTTTCAAGTAGGCATGCGTTGCGGCTTCGATAATGTCTGTGCTGACGCCTTTGCCCTGATAGTGACGACCATGGATCGTGATCGTGACACGCACTTCGCCGAGGGCATCTTTGCCTTCTGAAACGCTGCGCACATCGAATTCATCGAGTTTTGCGGTCAGGTTCATGATCCGTTCCATGGCCTTAAACACGGCATCAATCGGACCGTCGCCGATGGCAGCGTCGCAGAGCACAGGCTGGTCTTCGCATTGCAATTCCAGCGTGGCCGTGGGGATCGCCGACGAACCAGCGGATGTGTGGAAACTCACGAGCGTCCAGCGATCCACGGCGTCCGCCATGCGATTTTCGATCAACGCGAGGATGTCCGAATCAAAGACCTCTTTCTTCTTGTCGGCCAGCACGATGAAGTCGTCGAACGCGCGTTGCAGGGCCGCGTCGTCGAGCGGAAAGCCGAGTTGAACCACGCGATCACGGAACGCATGGCGACCGCTGTGCTTGCCGAGCACCAGGTTCTGTCCAATGTAGCCGACATCTTCCGGCTTCATGATTTCGTACGTGGAACGTTCCTGCAGCATGCCGTGCTGGTGGATTCCAGCTTCGTGCGCAAATGCATTCTGTCCGACGATCGCCTTGTTGCGCTGGACCTTCATGCCGGTGATTGACGACACCAGATGACTGGTCGGATACAGCTTCTGTGTGTTGATCTTCGTATAGACTCCGTAGTAGTCAGCTCGCGTACGAATCGCCATCACGATTTCTTCCAGCGCCGCATTGCCCGCGCGTTCGCCCAGTCCGTTGATCGTACATTCAATCTGCCGGGCACCGGCTTCCATTGCTGACAGACTGTTGGCCACCGCAAGTCCCAGATCGTCGTGGCAATGTGCACTGATGATGGCCTTTGAGATATTGGGTACGTGCTGCTTCAGATACGAAATTACTTTGAAGTAATGATTCGGCGTGGCATATCCGACGGTGTCCGGAATATTAACCGTCGTGGCACCGGCGTCGATTGTCTTTTCCACGACCTCACACAGAAAATCCAGTTCCGTGCGAGCGGCATCTTCTGGTGAGAACTCAATGTCGTCGCAGAACTCTTTCGCCAGTTTGACAGAAGAAATTGCGCGTTCGATGATCTGCTGTTTGTCCATTTTGAGCTTGAACTCGCGATGAATCGCGCTGGTGGCGAGAAACACATGAATGCGGCGTTTTTCGGCCGACACCAGTGCCGCCTTGGCGCGGCTGATGTCGTCCTCGCGGCTGCGCGCCAGTGCGCAGATCGTCGTGCGATCGCCGAATTTTGCGGCGATCTGCGAGACGGCTTCGAAGTCGCCGGGCGATGCGATGGGAAATCCGGCTTCAATCACATCGACACCCAGATCGACGAGAGCTCGGGCCACTTCCAGTTTTTCCCGAGTGTTCATGCTGCAGCCGGGAGACTGTTCGCCATCGCGAAGGGTGGTGTCAAAGATAATAATCTGGTCGCCGGTCATCGGTCTTTCTCCATGCGGAGGAACTACGGGAACTGAAGAATGATCAGGAGAAGGAGAGGATTTGGAAAAGGGGTCAGGAACCAATAGTGCCGAGCACCCTTTGGGCCATTTGGCTATTGGTTCCTGACCCCTTTTTCAAATCCTGACCCTCGTCAAAATCACAAAAAAAGCCCTGAGGAATCCTCAGGGCTGGAAAAGTTCGGTCATGCTGCATGACGTACCTGAGGCGGGCTTCACACGGGAAGCAGTAGGAGGCTCAGGCTTGAAAGCAGGAAGGTCATCGGTCGCAATATTTCTGTTTGAGGCATCTCATTCGGAAAAAATGTCACTGGCACGCGAGCAGGATACCCATCAAGAGCACGATCGTCAACGACAGGTTCGCCCTTCCGATTGCGAAAATCCACAATTTCTCCGAAGACATAACGTGTTTGGATTGCTAGATTCCGTATTGAAGTGGCCCGCAGGGAAGTTGCGGCCAGATGCGAATGACAAATTTTCTTCGCTCAGTTTTCATCGGATCAGGGAGGCAATCGATGGCAAAATGGATCACGTTGGCAATTGTTGCCGGACTGTTCTTTTCAGTCGGATTATTCGCTGGAAACAGTGTTCCGTTTACCAAGGCCGTGGCGAGGGGCGTGAATGAAGAGTTGAATCCCGGTCGCAGAGTTGACCACAGCCCTGCCGGTGAGGCTCCCCTGGATTCAACGGCGGCAGAAGATTCCCTGCCGATTGCGTTTGTCAGTCACCCCACACCGACCGAAAACGCAGAATTTCGCTCGGCTGAGGTGATGGACCAGCATGAGCCCGATCCGGAACATCGGAGGGCCATTCGAAACCTGATTCAGCAACAGTTTCCGCACACGGATGCTGTTGCCACTGAGATCTGGGTAGAGACTTATGCAGAAATGAGCCTGGATGAAATTACTTTTGTGCTGGAACAGAAGCGCCGTTCGTCCAGTAAGCCTGGAGCGGGCCTTTCTGGGTCGTGGATAACGTCAATGCCGTCTCTGACTGAGACCGTGTCGGCAGAGCCGCTGCCTTCAAGCCCTGAGAGTGCGGTCGAGATTGCTGTCAGAATGGTGGAAACGAATCTTCGCTCCGCGTACTCGCTGGGATTTCGTCGTACGGTTGTGTTGCCGGAAGCAGACTTTCAACCCGATTCAGGTTTCGCCGACAAACCCCGGAGCTCTCCTGTGACAAGTTTTCGCAGCTTTGAATCGGGCATGTTGATCGGTTCGCCGGTTGCAACGCATGTCGCGCTGACGAAGGAAAACTCGACAATGTTCTGCCTGGAAGGCAATCGACTGACTCGGCGTGGTGACTTTCAACCGCTGGCGGATCGCCGACTTGGCATCGTCACCAGCAGTGAAGAAATAGCGGCCGCAGAATCAACGCCGCTGCCGGAAGGTGCGACTGACGTACAGATCTCGCAGAACGGAATCATACAATTCAAGACCGCTGCAGGAGAAGACGGTGAGGCTGGTCGTATCTCCGTTTGTAATGTGACAGATCTGGCAGAACTGCGATCCGATGACGGTGTATTCTTTACTGTGACGGATGCGGCAGATATCACCAGGCGTGAAGATGCGTCGGCCTTTCTGAGGACGCATACACTGGAACAATCGAATGTCGATCGATCGTATGAAAATTCGCTGTTGACGCATTTGAAATCAATGAATAATCCGTCTGTGGATTAGGTTCTGTCTTTGATGCGGGGAAGAAATGATTTGTAGCCGGATTCGTAAGAATTCGGATGGCGGTGGTCCACACATCGCGAAGTCTCACGTTTCGGCTAAATCCAAACCCCGCACTTCGAGCCGCGCGAGGCATAAGCTGTCGTCGAAGACCTGGCTGTTAATCCAGTCAATGCTGAAATTCCTGGTCATCAACCACGAACTAAACGATGGTATCCCACGATTCTGTAAGACTCTGATTTGATTCATGCACTCATTTGTTCTGAAGAGGCCCGTCATGCTCCGATTCACGTCTCAGGTTCTGATACTCCCACTGCTGCTGGCAGGTGGCCTGCCACTGACAGGCATTTTCGCAGACGAAAAAACCGTGGTCGAAACGTCGAAGGTGGATGATCCCAACGTCAGGCTCACGGCCGGGACGTGGAAAGATGTCGAAGCACTTGTCGCGAAGAACGCAGGCAGGATTGTCGTCATCGACGTCTGGTCAACGTCATGCCTGCCGTGTATGACTGAGTTTCCTCATCTGGTGGAAATGCACAGGAAGCATGGTGCGAAAGTTGTCTGCATCAGCTTCAATGTGGACTATGTCGGGATCAAGTCCAAGCCCGCAGCAACTTACGCAAAGAAGGTCGAGGAATTCCTGCAGAAGCACAAAGCCACCTGCACAAACATCCTCTCCTCAATGCCATCTGACGAGGTCTTTCAGTCGCTGGAACTGTCGTCCATTCCGGCTGTCTATGTCTACGGCACGGATGGAAAACTGCTCAAGCGGTTCGACGACAGTCTGCTGGTCGATGGCAAAGACGAAGCGTTTACCTACAAGGACGACATCAATCCGTTTGTGGAAAAGTTGCTGCCGGATGTGAAGTAGACTCTTTTTCCAGTGGGTCCTTTCTGCCGGAAAGGACTTTCGCCGTAAGGCGAACCGCCATGGGTCGCACATCCGCTCCACGTCGCCGCGTGGCCGTCCTGATCGACCACGACTCGTCGCTGGTCGCGGCGTGGCCGCGAAGTCCTGCTCGGCAAGCAGGACCTACCCGGGGACGGCATGCCACACATCTACTGTGCCCGTCGTTCGTCAGGCTTCACCGGCTCCAGTTCACTCGGCGGTTGTGCCGGAACTGATGCTGTCGCCTCGAAATCCACCGGCAGATTTCCTGCTTCCACAAATTCCTCGACCAGTTCTTTCCGTCGATCCGCAACGGCACGGTCGAATTCGCTGAGCATATCCAGGGCCTTGTCACGGCGTGTGACGAGGCCGATGATCAGATACTGGGTGATCGCCAGCAGATAGCAGATCCAGCCTACCATCCAGCGTTCCCGACGACGTTCAAACTGATCGACGTGCCGTTTCATGTCAGCGATTTCAGATGTCACGCGGTGGACCTGTTCGGCGGACGCCAGACACTGCAGCGGCAGCGCCATGCTGCACTGCTCGCAATACGACCAGCCGATGACAAAATCGTGGCGGGCGATGTCTGCACGATGCTCATCCATCGACGGCAATTGCGCACCCACAATGGCACACATCATGGCCAGCACCGGTGACGAACGGTTCAGATGCCGGCAGGTGATTCCTTTAAGAAACTTCAACTTCTGTCGCCAGATCTGCCGGAAGATACTTTCGCCCTTGTGCAGTTTTGGAGGGCCGGGGTGCATGACCGAAAACAGTTCCTGATCGGGCATCGCTTCGATCACGCCGATCGCCAGCATGAGCCGCAACCCCATCGTGAACCAGTTCGCGCGATCCAGCCAGTCCACGTTCTGTACCCACCAGAAGAGCAGGGGTTCCATGTTGGCGGTCGCCGCCAGCAACAGCAGAGCCCCGCGAAACCATTCTTCCAGATCCTTCTCCAGCTCTTTGTCCAGCGTGTGCAGGCGAAACACACGCCTCAGGATAAAGCGAAAAATCGGGATGGCGATCATGCCCACAATCAGACGCGTGAAGGGCTTCAGCACTTCACGCAGGATTGGCAGTTTTAGAATGATTTGAAACAGACTTCCCAACGCACAGATTTCCTTGAACGACTGATGGCCGGATCACAGTCTGAATGCGGCAGCGATTGCGAAAAAGAATTGAGTCCGCCTGTGAGGATTCGACTTCGTGGCTGAACACTGTATCTTGTGCGACACTCAGCGACCACAGAGATCGGGTAATTCCATCTTGGAGCTGAACGTTCAGATCAACGTATGACATGGCCAGAATTCCGTCAACGGAATCCTGTCCCCGAAGGATTTGTTTATGCTTGGTTTTGCCGGTGAAACGGAATTCGATCTTCGATTCCGGCTGTTTGAAATTCCCGTTCGAGTCCATCCGATGTTCTGGCTCTCCTCGGCATGGATGGTCTGGGACGGTGACAATATCCCATTTACGCTGCTGGGCGTGCTCTGCATGTTCATCTCAATCCTCGTCCACGAACTCGGACATGCGGCGATGATGCGACGCTACGGATATCCGTCCGAAATCGTGCTGTACTTTCTGGGTGGTTATGCTACCGCCACGCATTTGTCCCCGTCGCGAAACATCCGCATGTCGGCCGCAGGTCCCATTGCCGGGCTCGCACTTTCGGCACTTGTGTATCTGCTGCTGCTGACGATGGTCGAAAGCCCATTGCAGTTTTATCTTGATTTCCAGTCCCCGATGTCGCAGATCGTGCGTGTCATGCTGTTTGTGGGAGTGTTTGTCAACGTGATGAATCTGCTCCCGTGTCTTCCGCTGGACGGTGGCCGCATCATGGAATCACTCATCACGATCTACGGCAAACATGGACGTGCAAATCAGGAACTGGTACTGCAGATTTCCATCGTCGTCGCAGGCGCCGTCGCCTTGCGCTGTGCGTATTGCATGAACAGTGAAGATGCGACTGTCATCCCACTTGCGGCGTTCAGCTGGCTCCCGAATCCGCATCGAACGATATTCAGGTTTCTGCAACCTGACCCAAAATTTCTGATGATCTTCTTCGGCATGCTCTGCGCGCAAAACGTCATTGCGTTTAACAATCTGAAGCGATGGCGATAGGAGTCGGGGGAATATTCCCTGCAGTCGGTCAGTTCCGCTCGCCGCTCCAGACGCCATGCAAATTCGACTGCGTAGAGTCGCTCAGGAGCGAAGTACGTCGTGGATGTACCACATCGCTCTTCGACGGGGCTACGACGAAGCAATTCGCGACCGTAGCATGGCCACTTCCGTGTCTGAATCAGACTTCCGGACAACCAGCCGAATGCGAAGTCGGTCACATCTCCCGGAGTCCCCCGGATTCCGGTTGGCCAGCGGAATGCGGTCGTTCGACGACTTCAGCGTGAACAATCGACCGAAACGGAACCCGAGACTCCGGAACTCCTGATATTTGGTAAGCCAATCGATGCAAATTTTTGCCTTGTCGGAGGCAGTCGTTGCACCATTTGGTACGATGCTCAGTTGATCAAGAACTGATTCAACGGTTCCAGGCAATTTGTAAACAGAGCAAGTGGCAATCGCTATGGGAAGAAGTTTCGAAAATCGCAAGGCCTCGATATTCAAGACCGCAGGCCAGAAGTCCAAGCTTTATGCCAAGTATGGCAAGCAGCTGTATGTAGTTGCCAAGAATGGCGTACCGGACCCCGAAAACAATCCGGCTCTGCGGAACCTGATTGAAAGAGCCAAGCGCGATCAGGTACCCAGTCACGTCATTGAAAAGGCGATCGAGAAAGCCAAGGGCGGTGGCGGTGAAGACTTTGTGTCCGCCCGCTACGAAGGTTTCGGTCCCGGTGGCTGCTCGGTCATCATCGACTGTCTGACCGATAACAACAACCGTACCATTACAGACGTCCGCAGTTGTTTCACCAGGACCGGCTCGAAATTGGGGCCGACTGGTTCCGTCTCGCATTCATTTGACCACCTTGCTGTCCTGTCCTTCAAGGGAGATAACGCAGATCAGGTCCTGGAAGCCATGCTGGACGCCGGTGTCGATGTCGATGATGTCGAATGTAAAGATGGCAACGTGACGCTGTTTGCCCCGGCCAATGAGTTTTACAAAGCCAAGTCGGCGCTGCTGGAGGCGTTTCCCGAAATAGAGCTGCAGGTCCAGGAAATCACCTTCCACCCTCAGGCCGACAAGGAAATCAGCCCGGAAGATCTGCCCCTGTTTGAAAAGTTCATCAATCTGCTGCACGATTGCGATGATGTGCAGGACATTTACCACAACGCCGTTATGCCCAGCTAGTTTTTCGGTAGCGCCACATGAAATGCGGCTCCTCCGTTTTCCGGAGTTTCCTGTAGGATTAATCCGCCGTGCATACGGGCAATCTGCCATGCCAGACACAGTCCGAACCCCAGACCGCGACCGGCGGATCGACCGGAATAGAATGGGTTGAACAGATGCCGGCGCACGTCATCCGACACGATGCCGGGACCATCATCGACCACGGATAGCTCGACGGTATTGGGCAGATCGTCGCGGAGTGTGACCGAAACATTGCCGTCCTGATCGGCTCCGCGCAGGGATTCGATTGCGTTGCGAACAAGTTGTGCAATGAGCGTGCTCAATTGAGTCCGATCTGCGACGACCTCAATCACATCGGCGGTTGTGGCAAAGTGAATCTCGATGCCTGAGTCCGTTGCGGACTTGTGAAACGGCTCCAGCGTTTGCTGCACGACTTCGACCAGGTTGAGGTTTTTCTTCTGCGGTTGCGGCGGGCGCGCGAACAGCATCGAATTGCCGATCATATCGCGCACGCGCCAGGCCTGGGCTCCGATCGTTTCGAAGGCCTGTTTTCGATCGGTCGATGGTTCGCTTTTCATCAGGATCTGAGTCTGTCCCAGGATGCTGCCGAGCGGATTATTGATCTCATGTCCCGCTCCGGCAGCGAATTCGGCCATAGCTTCCAGCAAGTCGGCACGCGGCAGCAGAATGGCGCGATCATTCGCGCGGGACAGCAATTGGCGGCAAGTTGAAATCAGCGTCGCCTGAAGTGTCTCGTGGGAGGGTTCCACCACGTCCGGAAACTGCACAATCAAGGCGGCTGCCAGATCCGGCCACGGCAGCACCATCAAATGCAGGCCACCGATCAGTCCGGTTTCAGCAATCGCTTCGATGATGTCGCCCTGATCGAGCAGAATCGCAAAGGGCTGAGCCAGTACGATGTTGCTGAACTGAGGCCCATATTCATCAACGGAACGGCAACACGAAACCTGCAGTTTTTCTGCACCGCTGGGACTGATGATTACTGCGGCTGATGCACCAGCCAGCCGAATCCAGGCTTCGACGACGAGAGACGACAGATCGTCCCAGCCGTATTCAGACACTTGCGCTTCCAGCAATCGGTGAAGAAACGGCCCGTCACCGATCTGTTCTTCCGTCGAAATGCTCACCTGTGTCGCTCCAACCGCGCCGCTGATCCTGTTGCTGCCCTCATTTTAATGTAATGCTCCCACGCCGATGGCGCAGGGGTATCCTCCACGCGGCCAGAAATGAGTCCGGCCAGCGGAGCGGTGTGAGCCCTCCGATACCTCGTTCTTGTACCGGCAAGCTGACGCATGCCGCTCACCAATTGTCTCACTCATGACCGCGAGGAGTAAAAACGATTAAGCGGTCGCACAAGGCGACCGCTGATTCGTATCAATCTGCGACAACGACTATCTGGACTGCAGTTGCTCAATATCCAGCAGACGACAGATGTGATCGATCAGGGAATCGACTTCAAATGGCTTCTGAAGAAAATGATTGGCACCAGCCGACTTGAGTTCCTGAATCTTGTCCTGTTCGACCATGCCGCTGATGCAGATGATGCGGACGTCATCCAGCGCTGAATCGCTGCGTACGCGCTGACAGACTTCTCTGCCATTGATATCCGGAAGCATCACGTCGAGCACGATGATGTCAGGATGATATTCTTTGACCATCATGCCCGCATCGAATCCATTGTTGGCTACGCGGACTTCAAATCGACCGTCGGCCTGCAAAGCATCCGTGATCAGTTCGACGAGTTCATGGTCATCATCCACGATCAGCGCCTTGCGCTTGCCACTCTCCAGAGCGTCAGTCGGGATGCCGTTCTCTTTCATGAACTTGTACAAAATATCGCGTGGAATTCGGCGAAAGCGCGAACCGGGCACGCGGAACCCTTTGAGTTGGCCCGAATCAAAGCAGCGAATAATCGTCTGCTGACTGACCTTACAGATCTTAGCGGCTTCGCCGGTCGTGAATACTGTTTTCATGAGCACAATCCGTTTGTTGGAAAAGCGATGAGCTGCAACCGAGCAGCATCCCACCGTCCGACAGCAATTGCCGGACGCCATCCCTAGCGCTTCAGCGCCGAACACTGGCAACTTGTCACTTCTGATCCCGGGAACTGCAACGCTCACTCCCGGTTGTGCGAGCAACCATTGAGAGAACCAGAAACCGGGACGCTGAAAACCGCCGCCACAACTCTCAAATTCGCTTTCGAGTTGCAAGGGCTTCCCTGTTAGTGCCAACCCTCAACTCAGCCGATTGTATCCAATTACCAAAGACCGTCAACAGTAGTTTTATTGCGCAGCTTGCCTGTTTTTACGTGTGGTTTGAAAATTCAGTGATGAATAGGGAGGTTTCGGAAGTTTGAAGCACAAAATTTTGACAAGAATTTTGCTACAGGTCTCCCAGACTGCGTTCTTTTCGGTTCTACCTATCCTGCGTTACACGGCGTGAACTTAGCTGTTTTACCACCGTTCCAATGGAGCTCCTGTAGTGAACCGGCTTTGGATTCCGACTGAATGGCGGTGCCATATTGACAACAGGAGGAACAACAAATCCTGTCGGCGGAGCGAAAGGTCTACGATACACCGGTCGTTCCGCCGACCGGGATTTCTCCCGTACTACTAACGATCAGGATGTTCGCGTGGCGCGAAGAAATTCGGTTGCAGTCCAAAAAGAGGCTCAGGGACCGCCAGAGGCAAAATACAAATCGCATTCTTAACCACGGAGCGACGGTCTTGAATTTTGTCAATCAGGGCATTAAAAAAATTGAATTTTTTGATTCTTCTCAGGGGTTTCCGGAGCGGATGGTTGGAGCGGACTTGGGGGCCCGCCCCCAAACCCCCGAGATTTTTTGAGGCATTGCGCCGGTGTTCAATAGAGTTTACTCGGCTCACGCGCAGCAGTAAAATATGTCCGCTGAGTGAAACGGATGGCAGCTCTGCAGAGATGCAACTGTCAGAGGGATAGCTAGTGCGCGTCGGGAAATGAGTGTGGAGCTGAAAACGGCTGTCGTTTCGGGTCGGTTTTTGGGTGAAGATTCAAGGCGCGCGGTGACTTGTGACG
>JAYSPO010000477.1:0-3264 GCA_043722015.1 Candidatus Kuenenia sp.
CGTCACAAGTCACCGCGCGCCTTGAATCTTCACCCAAAAACCGACCCGAAACGACAGCCGTTTTCAGCTCCACACTCATTTCCCGACGCGCACTAGCTACGCTTACTTTTCAATACATTTTGCAGATGAGTCAAGTTTTGGGTGCGATGGGGGAACGATCGAATGTAGGATGGACATTCATGTCCGTCGCATAGCCATGAAACACGGTCGAAGCGATGGTTATTGGACCTTGACAGCCGCTCGATAATGCGCCCGTATTTGGTCAATATCTCGGACATGAATGTCCAAGCTACGGGAATCGCAGCCTTGGACCGAGTTGCTACAACCCAGCCCGTCTCCACTTCGCACTCCGGATTTGGCCACAATGCGTGAAACTTTCGCGGCAGGACGCCGCGACTGTGATTCGACAGGGTGTCCTCAAACGACTCCTTCACTACTATCCATTGGTCTGAGGCGAGCGGCGAAGCCGCGATGTCTCGCTAGAGTATTTCACGATTGCGTTTACGCATGCCAGCGCTTTGCTTTTGAAATTGCCATAAACTGTCCCTTCTCCCTGTGGCAAGGGGAGAAGGTGGCCGACAAGCCGGATGAGGGGGGCCTTTGTGTCAGGTGGTGTGCCCCAAAAAAAACTCATCCTGCCCTCTCCCCCGAAGCGTTTGCGGCGACGCGGCTGTGTAATCCGACAGTGCAATCCAGCAAACGATTCGGGGGAGAGGGGACTTTCCAATCGTCTTTGTACCATCAACACAGTCGTAAATGCCTTAGTGGTCGCCGAATCCATTGAAAACCCGGAATGCACACTGTGAATGAAACTTCGCTGCCCGTCAGTGCCACTGAAACACGGAATGCTGCGTCTGCCACAATTGACAGTCTGTCGCCGCTGCAGATCGTGCGGCTGATGAATGCCGAAGATCAGCATGTGATCGATGCCGTCGCGCGAGAAGAACTGGCGATTGCCCGCGCGATTGATGTGATTGCCGAACGGTTTGCGAGCGGAGGGCGGTTGATCTATGTCGGCGCCGGGACATCCGGGCGACTGGGTGTCCTGGATGCCAGTGAATGCCCGCCGACCTTCAGCACGCCTCCGGAAATGGTCGTCGGACTCATCGCCGGAGGCCGCGATGCACTCACCCGCGCCATCGAAGGAGCTGAAGACGATGCCCTGGCGGCGGTGGCAGAACTCAAAGCGCTGCATGCGACTACTGGCGACGTCGTCATGGGAATCGCCACCAGCGGTCGCACCCCGTACGTGCTTGGCGCGCTTGAGTACGCGCGCTCGATCGGGGCATTTACGATTGGATTTGCCTGCAATCAGGGATCGGCCATAGCGAAGGTCGCCGAACTGATGATTGCGCCCATCGTCGGGGCGGAAGTGATCACTGGTTCCACGCGTTTGAAGGCCGGAACGGCGACGAAGCTGGTACTGAACATGCTGACGACCGGAGCAATGGTTCGCATCGGCAAGACGTACGGGAATCTGATGGTTGATCTCCGTGCGACCAACGAAAAGCTCCGCGATCGTTCGGAAAGGATTGTCGCCGACCTCACAAATCTGCCGCAGCCGCAGTCTGCTGAATTATTGAACCAATGCGGTGGCGAAGTCAAAACTGCGATCGTCGCGGCACTCAAAGACGTTCCGCCGCATGAAGCACGCCGGTTACTTTCCCGGTGTCACGGGCATCTCCGGGCGACACTGGACGGCACGCCATAGTCTGGACGTCTTGATCACATGCTGAAAGAAATGATGGTGCAACGACAAATGAAGTGCGCGAAACTCCGGCAGCCATTTCTGACAAAGGCGATCGATCACGTCGGATTGCCGCGCGCTTAGGGTGCTTCAGCCGGAGGTGCTTGCACGGCCGGGGCCGGGATGGCGGCTTTTCCGGCATCCGGTGCGGCGTTTTGCGAATCCACAAAACTCACTTTGGCATTGCGCAACACCGTGTCCATATGGTCGATGTTCAGCTTCGCGTCGCGAACCTGATACTGCCAGTTCGGATAGCGGATATCGATCTTGCCGTCGCCGTCGGTATCCAGATCATTGATAAAACGAAATTCCTGTTCGTCCTGATCGAATTCATCGCCTGGTCGGGCAAATCGCTGCACGATGACTTTCTCTTCAACGATGCGATTCCCGTTCTCATCGGTTGAGATGCGATAGGCGTTGCTGAAGCCCGACATGATGACGGTGAAGAAGTCGGCCATCGGGTCGACGTTTCTCCAGACGGCCACGCCATAGACGGCTTTTGAGAGAGCGTCTTTATCGTCGCCCGGCACTGGTTCGCCGACCTCGGCAATCGCTTCGACGCTGTTGAGCATCTTCATGGTTAGCCCCCGACGTCCGAATTCCCGCTCGAACACGGCCTTCTGGATCTCCAGGTTGATTTCATCCACGTAAAGTTCATTCTGACCGTTGTCTTCTGTTTTGAGAATGAAACGTGGCAACTGCAGCGGCAGTGTGACCGTGGGATCCAGCGTATTGGCCGGATCGATATTCGGGTCTTCCAGCTTGCGGCGAAGTTCCGCTGTCTCTGCTCCTGCCAGTTCCGTTGGGTCTCGCAGAATCATGCGGTAGACCATGTACCGCACCAGTTCCTTCTGCACGACGCCGGTTTTGGGATCCCGGAGATCCAGCCGCATCAATCGGACGGGCTTGTAGTGCACTTCACCAATCCAGAGTTCCGGATAGCCGGGGCCCAGAATAGGTTCCGTCAGCGCGCGAGTCTTGCGAGAGCCGAGCATTTCATCAACACTCATCGCAATCGAACTGGTCCGGGCAAAGCCGCTGTCTTTCGGCGGCGTGCCGATCTGTTGACTCAACGCCGTATCGGCGACATTCCACAACAGGAGCGCCGCCATCGTCGCTGCAATTCGTCGATCAAACAGATTTGGCACCATGTTCCATGACCCTTCTTATTCGACTGATTGAGGCTTCTCAAAACAGGATTCAGCCCGATTTCTCCAGCCTCAGCGCAGGCGGGCACCGTCTGCGTTTTCGCACAATACTGTGATTGTTATCGGCGGACATGTACATCAGTTTTTGCCAGCATCGTCCGATTTGCCGGATTTTATGGCCGGATTAGCAGTATTCCGGCCTGAGGATTCGAAAGGCGACGACCGCAGACACCATCCTCCGGCAAAAACTGCTGAATACGGGCCGATCTGCTCCTCGTCTCCCGTCGTTGGATTCGTGAGAATTCAGACGCTCCTCCGTCGTGAGCTCAAAATTCTCACGTTCCTGGCATTTGTGATCGGCATTTCCCG
>JAYSPO010000478.1:0-6923 GCA_043722015.1 Candidatus Kuenenia sp.
GGCGGCGGACAGAGCGATCGATGTGGCGATTTCACGAAGTTCTGCCGGTCAATTCTCCGGACGAAGCTGTTTCGCTTGGCGAGGGACTGACGCCGCTGCTGACCTGTAAGACTCGAGGTCCGTTCAGCGACTTTGGAGATTTGCTGGTCAAGGATGAGAGTTTCAATCCGACTCAAAGCTTCAAGGCGCGCGGCATGTCGGCTGCAATCACGCGAGCCGCCGCGCTCGGCGTCACGACCGTCGCGCTTCCGTCGGCGGGAAATGCTGCAGGAGCAGCGACGGCCTATGCGGCTCGAGCGGGCATGAAGTGCATTATCTTTGTACCGGAAGATACGCCTCCCGCCAATATTCTGGAGTCTGCCTGCGGCGGTGCTCAGGTCTGTCTGGTAAATGGCCTGATCAGCGATTGCGGACGACTCTGCCGCGCCGCGTGCGATCGTTTCGGCTGGTTTGATTTATCGACACTCAAGGAGCCGTTTCGCATCGAAGGCAAAAAGACGATGGGCTATGAGCTGGCATTCGACCTGGCCGATCACCGGTGCTCGTCTGCGCTGCAGTTGCCGGATGTGATTCTTTATCCGACCGGCGGCGGCACGGGGCTGATCGGGATGTGGAAAGCCTTCGACGAGATGGAGACGCTGGGCTGGATCGGCCCGAAACGTCCGCGGATGGTTGTCGTGCAGGCCGAAGGATGTGCGCCGATTGTCAAGGCGTTTCGCGAGGGAGCAACATCGGCACCAATGTTTCCCAATGCGCACACCATCGCCGCTGGCTTGCGCGTGCCGGCGGCAGTGGGTGACTTCATCATGCTGGACATTCTGCGGAAAAGCCACGGGACGGCCATGACAGTCACCGATATTGAGCTGATGCAGGGGGTCGAGGAACTGGCGCGGCATCAGGGATTTCACTGTGCGCCCGAAGGCGGAGCGATCTGGATCGCCGCGCGTCGCCTGAAAGACTCCGGCTGGATTCGCCGCGACGACACCGTAGTTTTGTTCAACACCGGAGCCGCCGTCAAATACAACCACCTGTTGAAGTGCGAGAATGCGCTGAAGCTGGATCACAACGACCCGAAGGCTCTGGATGCGCTGGAGCGTGTAAGTTCGTAATGAATGTTGGAGAAATTACAGTCGCAACAATCGCCACGCGCCAGCGGTCTGTTGATTTAATCTTGACGCTGGGTTCGCCCGCAACCAAAAGTGACCAACGCATGGAACATTGAATGAGGCGGTGGTTTGTGGCGGTGGTTCTCGTACATCAACTCCGTCCTCATCAGAGTTCGGCCTCGGTGACGGGCAAATCGCAAAGTAGCCGTCACGCTCCGCCGTGACGAGCATTTGTCAGTCGAAATTCATCAACCAAGACAGTTTTCGACCAGGACAGTGTTGCACTATCAGGCCCTGCTTGGGCTGTAGGACATGCAGCGTTGGGACTCAATTCATGCGGCCCAGTGCGAGGCTCATCACGGCGGAGCGTGATGGCTACGTTGGGTTGCGGGCGAAGCTCGCACTGGGGTATCCGTGGTCGGAAAACGCGGAAATCCTTCTCGGACAAACAGGTGTCTGTCGCTTGCGCTGCACATACCCTACTGGAATCACTAAATTAACAGACTGCCAGCGTCCGGTTTCAGCAAGAACTCGAACGGCCCGCAAATGATTTTAATTGAGCAACACACAAGATCAGATCGGATCTCCGATGATGACCATTGCAGTACTGTCCCACGCTGAAAACTCAGTTCGATCATTCAACATTCGCACGAGACTGCGATTGCGAGGATTGATCCCGGGACTTCTTTTGAGTCTCTGGCTGAGTGCCGCCGGCGTGAATGCTCAGCCGGAGAAAGTACCCACTGAACCGTCACTGCGAACTCGAAACGTGATCCTGATCACAGTCGACGGACTACGATGGCAGGAAGTTTTCGGTGGTGCTGACGTGACGCTCATGGACAAAGAGGCGGGCGGTGTGAAAGATCTGCCGGCGCTTACGAAGCGATTCCAGCGCGAGACGGCTCGGGAAAGTCGTGAAACTCTCATGCCATTTTTCTGGAAGACCCTGGCGCAACAGGGAATCGTGTTTGGTGATCCCGAACAGGAGTCGAAGGCCATCGTCACGAACGGGCTGAATTTCTCATACCCAGGCTACAGTGAGATCCTGTGCGGTTTCGCCGATCCGCTCATCGATTCCAATGCCAAAAAAGATAATGTGAATGTGACTGTGCTCGAATGGCTGAAACAGAAACCGGGATTCGAAAACTCGGTCGCGGCCTTCTGCAGCTGGGACGTGTTTCCGTTCATCATCAACGAAACTCGCAGCGGGATTCCTGTCAACGCCGGATGGGAACCGCTGTCGACGGACGCCAGCCTGAACCTCCAGGAACCTGAAGCCGCAGAGGCCTTGCGGGAGCTGGATGAGTTCTCAATTGAGATCCCGCGTTACTTTCCGGAAGTGCGTTACGATTTTGTCACGTTTCGGGGAGCGGAAGAATTCCTCAAGGCGAAGAAGCCGCGACTGATCTACGTCTCTCTGGGAGAAACCGATGACTGGGCTCATGCGGGCCGATACGACCTCTATCTGGATTCAGCATTTCGGAGCGACGACTACATTCGACGACTCTGGCAGCAGTTGCAGTCGATGCCGGAATACCGTGACAGCACCACCTTAATTCTGACCACCGATCACGGTCGCGGGGACAATCGCATCGATTGGAAAAACCACGGCGAGAAGATCGAAGATTGTGAGTATATCTGGATGGCTGTGATGGGACCGGATACGCCCCATCAGATGATTCGCGGCACCACCGTCACTCAGTCTCAGATTGCGGCAACCGTGGCCGCATGTCTGGGCTACGACTACCGGGCCGCTTTTCCCAGAGCAGCAGCTCCGCTGCCCGTGACGCCATAAGACTTTTTCCACGGAGGGCCCAGCGCGGGCTTCGCCCGCCACCCAAAGTAGCCATCACGCTCCGCCGTGATGAGCATTTGTCCTTCAAGCCTCATCAACCGAGACAGTTTTCCACGACCAGCCCTGTTTTATGGCCTGAAGGACAATCAGCGCGGGCACTCCAATCATGTGGCCCAGTTCAATGCTCTGGTGTGGCAGAAACATTTATTGCAGAAAAATACAAAGCAAGTGTTGAAGACTTTTGTGCCATGCATTTCCCTGCAAGGAAGTCAAGATGCAGACAGCCGACATTTTTCTGCTATCAATTTTTCTGCTTTTGATTTTCCCGTTGTAAATGTTCCTGAGTTTCGTCTTCAACCATGGGTTGCGGGCAAAGCCCGCGCCAGGCTCATTCGTGGGTATACTCCGCGCGGCTGGAATTCAGTGCGGCGAGCGGAGCTGCGTAAGCCCTCCGGTACCTCGTTTTTGTACCGGCAAGCTAACGCATGCCGCTCACCAATTGTCTCACTCAAGGCCGCGCGGAGTATAAGTCACGCTTGACCCATGCACTCTCTTTGTCGTTGAACCTTTGCGGCTTCGCCGCGTCAGGCTTTGACCTACAAGAACCCTGCACGGCTATTTCGGGACGTGGATGACCTTCACGTCAAGATTATCGAAGCACAGGCCCAGCGATTCACCGTTCGGTGAAAAGCTCAGACCGTACAATGGTCTGGAGAACTCTCCCACGATCGCCAGTTCTCTCCCGGATCGGATATCCCAAAGCTTCACGCGGTTTTCATCATCACCGGCAGCCAGAATGCGTCCATCCGGATGCAAAGCGATCGCGCCGAGTTCCCGTGAGCCGCTGGAGATACGATGAAGCAGCGTCCAGTTACTGCAATCCCAGACCCTGATGGTGCGATCCCTGCCGGTGGACAGAAACAAACGTGAGTCCGGAGAAAAGGTGGATTCAGAAAAGGCAAGATCGACGGCTGACAGACGTTGAATTAACTGCAGTGTTTTCCCATCATAGATTTCAATATCCTGCGTCTCGGGACGTCCAGACACGATCCACCGTCCATCGGGTGAAACAGCGGACGATTCCCGATCAGCAAACCTCTCGAGAACTTGATTGTCGTGAAGGTTGACCACGGCGACTTCATTGTTCAGGCCTCTGACAACGGCTCTTGTGGCCGCAGAATCCACTGAGAGTTCCCCGATCGTGACATTTTCAAAGACGCGGATCGATGGCAATTCCGACTGGTCATCGGGTATGACACGCAATTCACCTCGATCATTACCAATCACCATGCAGGCCGCGCTGGCCGCATACTGACAACACGTCACTGGCGCAGGACTGGAAAAGACCTGTTCGACTTTGCGAGTCGTGGTGTCGAGACGATCGACGCTCCGTTGTCCGCGTCGCAGCAGTGTCGTATTGTTTTTCCAGCAAAGCCCCCAAAGAGTGGAGTATGCCTCATCCTGGTTGCCGGCAAAATCCGGAAGCAGCACTGGAGATTGTCCCGGCCACAACAATAATTTCCCGGATCGGTCGGTCGACAGGAATCCTGCTGTCTCACTGTAATCGCCTTTCATCGAAGAGATAATGATGCTCGAAACTTTGGCATCATGCCCCAGCCATTGCGTATCCGGTCTCAATTCGCGTCGAACTTCATCCAATGAAAGCACGCGCAGCAATCCCTCTGAATCCCCGCAAAAGATTTGATTGTTGGAAGCGGCAAGTGCCTGAAGCCTGATCAATCCAGACCACTCGCAGATCTGTTCGCCTGTTCCTGAATCAAAAACATAAACAGAATTTTTCATCCCACAGACCGCGATATACTTCTCGTTTGGCGTGAATCGAACCAATGTCACAGGCCCAAGTACTTTGCCTCGTGTGATGCGATGTTGCCACAAGACAGACAGGCTGTCTGTACTCCACATGCAGACAATCCCTTCGTCACCTCCCGTGGCAAACTGTTTTCCGTCACTGGAAATGGCGAGATTCTCGATAATCCGTTCATGCGGAGTTTCGACTGTCTGCAGCAACTGCCCCGTCGTGGCCTCCCAGAGCTGCACATCCTTTGACTGGCCGCTCACCAGTAACCGAGTCGTCCCCGGAACAAATGCCAGTCGATACGCATGCTTGTCCGGAATTGCATCCAATTTGCGCAGGCACTTCAGCGTAACCACATCGCAAATCCTGATCAATCCATCATCGCCGCTGACGGCAAGAATTGGCTCGCTGTCACACCAGGTCACAGCATTGAGTTCCGTCGTCGCAATCTTGTCTTCGACGATCGTTTGATATCCATTTTTGACATCCAGAATCCGGATAATCCCTTTGTCGCCGCACATCGCGATTTTGCGGCCATCCGGCGAAATCTGCATGTCCCAGACAGCTTGCCCCGTATCTGGAAGCGCAGTTCCCGGCATTGACGTCAAACTTTTGATGTAACGCCACGCAAAGCTCTCATGTCCGTTAATTTTTCCGGCACTGGATCCCGGCGAATCGTACTCGTCCAGAATCCGAATGGCTCCACGAATATCGCCAGCCCTTCGCAGAGAATCCGCCAGTTTCAGATCTCCCGCAAACACGAGTTCTTCGGCCGCACGTCGGTGCGATTCAGATTCCGCTTTGTTTTTGTTGGCGATCGAAATTGCCGAATCCAGTTCCGTCACTTGTTCCTTCAATTGATCGTTGCGCACCTGCAATTGTTTCTGGAAATCCTGGAGCGACGCGGTATACAGGACGGCCAGAACCAGCAGTACCATGGCAAGGCTGGCTGATACAGCCAGCAAAGTTGCCACCAGCGGACGCTGACGATACCACTTTTGAATACGGACCAGGATTGGAGTCTTTCTCGCAGTGACTGGCTTGCCTGAAAGATACCGGTCCAGATCCTGACCCAGTTCTGCAGCGGTTGCGTAACGCCTTAGTGGAGTTTTCTCCAGGCACTTCATGCAGATCAGACTGAGATCACGCCCGATGCCGGGGTTGATCACATGCGGTGCCAACGCATCACGCTCGACGATTTGTCGCAGCGTCTCCACTGTCGATGCAGATTCAAAGGGAGGTCGACCAATGAGCAGGCAGTACAGAACCGCTCCCAGGGCATAAACATCGGAAGTGGCAGCGGCATTCGAAGCACCACCCGCAATCAACTCAGGAGCCATGTAGGGTGGAGTTCCGATCAACTGACTGGTGACGGAATCCAGATGCTCAGACTCCAGCAATTTCGCCAGCCCAAAGTCAGAAAGCCGTGGCACGAAGGGAAACTCGGAGTCAATGCTGCCTTGCTGCGGAAACAACAACACGTTTCCCGGCTTGATATCTCGATGCAGTATGCCTTGCTCGTGACTGTACTGGACAGCGTCTGTCAGCAGTTTGACAATGCGAGCGGCCAACGCTGGCTGGATTCGCGTCGCCTGCGTCGTAAGCCATTTGCCGAGCGTAGGGCCATCGCACCATGCACAGGCGATGTAGGGGAGATCTCCGTCCTCGCCAGCTTCGTACACTGGCACTATGTTGGGGTGATCCAGTTTTGCCGAAGCTCGCGCTTCATTCACAAATCTGCGCTGATGATCTCGCTCCGTCAGCACGTGAGGTCTGGGAATCTTCAGTGCAATCGAGCGATTCAGACGAGGATCAAATGCGAGGTAAACGACCGCAAAACCGCCCGATCCCAGCACCGAGCGGATTTCAAATCGCCCGATTTGATTTGGTGCCCAAGACGGCATCGCCTTCGCTCGCCTGGGAATGGCAGCCTCCAGTTCCAGCAGTGCCGCCTGCCCGAGTTCCAGGTTCTGTAGAAATTCCAGATCGGTGGAAACAATCTCTGTGACTGCCATCTTTCCACTGCGCAGTGACTCGTCGCATCGCAACAGCGAACTGATGAGTGCCTCGTTGACTTGCGACTCTTTCAAAACGTGGTCCTCATTCAATGCCTCATTCTATCCTGTATTCCGCACGGGTAGGCCGGACCAAGCGCAGCGCCGTTCCGGCTGGTGTCTGGAAATTGCCGGAACGGCGCTGCGCTTGG
>JAYSPO010000479.1:0-4666 GCA_043722015.1 Candidatus Kuenenia sp.
CTGAGCGTCAAAAATTGCCTGCTTGGCTTTGCGATAGTCCGCTTCCGATCCATGCCAGTCCAGATGATTGGGAGAGAAATTCGTCAGCACGGCTATATCCGGGCGGAATCGCTTTTCTCCCAGCAGGTGCAGTTGAAAGCTGCTCAATTCCAGCACGACAATATCCTGTGGCTGAATCAAATGGACCTGATCCAACAGACTGATTCCGATGTTTCCCCCGAGCCAGATCTTGTCTTCGAAATCTGGATTCGCGTGCAGGAGCAAATGATGAATCAGCGCTGTCGTGGTCGATTTCCCATTGCTGCCTGTGACTGCGACTACTGAAGCCGGGCAGTGACGCATGAACAGTTGTATCTCCGTTGTCACGTCGATCTGCCGGGATTTGGCCAGAGCCACGAGTGGATGGTCGGGCCGAACTGCGGGATTGACCACCAGCAACTGGCAATCCGTAAGCACATCTTCCGGATGACCCTCCAACGCAAATCGTGCGATCGGCAGATCCGCCAACAAATCAAGGGAGTCTGCCAGTTCTTCAGCACTGCGCAGGTCTGTCACCGTGACGACTGCGCCGTGTTGTGCCAGAAATCTGGCGGCAGCGACACCACCTGCGAATCGCCCCAGGCCCATAACTGTTGCGTGCATGCCGTCGTAGACTGAGAACGGGCGAGAATCCGGCACGATCGATCCTTGCGTTTGAGGTTATCTGTGTTGCGCCCACCTGGTGGGAAGCAACGTAAGTCGATTGTTCCTGACACGATTGCGAATACAATAACCGCCGTGGGTCTGTTTTTTCGAGGCTGTGGGACGACTTCCTTGCCGGATTTGCAATGGACGATCAGTGTGTTCTGACCTTCGTCAATGTCTCCTGATCGCAAAGTCTGTGCCAGCATGAACGCTGGCCAGAGACTGCGTCCGCAATTGTTGAACCACGGTTTAAGGCTGGCGTCCCACGACACATGACAAGCACCGACTGGATCATTTTTATCAGTTTCTCCGTGGCGATGGTCGTCCTGACTGTCGTCGCGTTGATGCGCACGCGCTCGCCCGAAGAATACTTTACAGGTGGTCGGCGATCCAGGTTTTTCACAATCATGATGTTTGCCTTCGGTTCCGGCACCAGCGGTGATTCGCCATCTTCGGTCATGGCAGGTGCCTGGAGAAACGGACTGGCTGGATTGTGGTGGCAGTTCTTGTGGCTTCCTGTCACACCGTTTTACTGGATCATTGCTCCGTTGCTGCGTCGCCTTCGCGCGGTCACGACCGCAGACTTTTTCGTAATGCGATTCGGGCCAGGCACTGCGGCTTTGTATTCCGTGTACGGAATCCTGATTGCGATTGTGCTGATGGCTGGAATACTTTTTAGCAGTGCCAGACTACTTGGAACTGTGACGGATCCCTGCTTTAGTGACGTCGCCCGGATACTGAACATCGAGTTGCCAATGGTCACCGTCGATGCTCTCCTGGATGCTCCGACGTACAATCGTCCGCCGTTGATCACATGGAAACTCGTGAAACGTGACGAGCTCATTGCGATCGGCCTTGGTGTGATCCTCATCATCTTCGGCAGTGTCGGCGGGTTGCGGGCGGCAGTCCTGTTAGACATCGTCTATGGGATTCTGACCGTTGTGTTGTCGTTCATTCTGCTGCCGATGATCTTTCATCGAATCGGTGGCTTTGGTGAACTTCACAATGCAGCAGAGTTGAAATCAGACATGTTCAACTTCGTGGCGAATTCCGATGCAGTGCCTGGTAGCTGGAATGAACCGTTTACGCCTTTTTACCTCATCATGCTGTCGATCGCCGCACTGACAGGAATCATTGTGCAGCCCCATATAATCATCATTTGCGGGTCGAGCAGCACCGAGATGGGGGCCAGGATCGGATTCACTTTCGGCAATCTGTTGAAACGAGCGATGGCGGTTGTCTGGACGTTGATGGCTTTGGCAGCGATCGCATGGTATCTGGGGCCGTCCAGTCCATTGCGGAATCAAAACAATCAAGGTGATGCCGTTCTGCTGAACCAACTGGAAACCGCTGCGAAGGGAACGACGATCGGGGTTCCAGTTGAGGAATTGACTGCTGCTCGGCAGACGAATCTGGTTTTTTCCGAAGAACTCTTTGGCAGAATCACACGGGATGTCCTTCGAACACTTGGGCCCGGGATGCTGGGACTCGTAGCGGTGCTGGTGCTGAGTGGTGCCGTCAGCCATTGCAGCACGCAGTTGATTTCCGCCAGCGGTCTGTTTGCCGAGCATTTGTATAAATATTATCTGCAACCTGACAGAGCGCCTGTGCACTACGTCTGGCTCGCCCGGTTGGTGGCACCGGTCGTCGTGGGGATTGCGCTGCTGTTGCAGACATCGTTTGTTGATGTGACCGATGTGCTGCGGCTGGCGATCAAGACGCCCGCAATTGTTGGAATCAGTATGTGGATGGGCTTTTTCTGGACTCGGTGGAACACGGCATCCGTCTGGACGACGACGTTGGTGGCCTCTTTTACTGCGATCATTTGTGGATACTGGCCGGAGGAAGTTTACCGCACGGTGCCCGCATTAAAGGACGTCATGTTTTATGACACCCCGGGCGGTCTGATGATGCTGGATTCCTGGAAGATGGTGTGCATTCTTGGGACCGGTCTGTTCGCGGGTGTTGTTGCGACACTGCTTACCGCGCCTGAACGGGACGATCTGCTGGAATATTTCTACAGCGTTATTCGCACGCGGGTTGAGCCTGGTGAGGTCCCGGCGTATCCACGTTTTGTCCCGGCTGATGGCGAGGATCTGGAACCCGTCCGGGCATTTTACGGTTTCCAGATTCCACAACCGACACGTCGCGGCGTTGCAGGATTTCTCCTCGCCTGGATGATCGTGGCGGCTCTGGTGTACTTCACAAAATGGATATCGCTTTTAGTATAACTGGTTGATTTAATGGGGTCAGACCCCCTGCTCACGGCCATGAAGGGGTCTGACCCCATTAAATCAACCTGTCGAAAGAGGATTCACGATCATGCTTGTTGGCGTTCCCCGGGAAATCAAGTCGGACGAGTACCGTGTTGCCATGCTTCCGATCGGTGTGGAAGAACTCATCAAGGCAGGGCACCATGTGCTTATCGAAAAAGGCGCGGGTGCAGGCAGTGGAATTCCGGACGACGCTTACGCAGCCAGTGGCGCGACGATCGTGGAAACGCATGCAGAGATTTTTGCGGCGGACATGATCGTCAAAGTCAAAGAGCCCATGGCGTCTGAGTGGCCGTTGCTGCGGGCCGGGCAAATCATTTTTACTTACTTCCACTTCGCCGCCGACGCCACATTGACACACAATGTCCTCGAGTCGAAGGCAACTGCTGTTGCATATGAAACCGTTCAGGGCCGCAACAGGGATTTGCCATTGTTGACACCGATGAGCGAAGTTGCCGGACGCATGAGCATTCAACAAGGGGCGAAATTTCTGGAGCGGCCACAGGAAGGCCGTGGAATTCTGCTGGGCGGCGTTCCAGGTGTTGAACCTGCACACATCGCAATTCTGGGGGGCGGTGTTGTCGGCAAGAATGCTGCGAAAATCGCCGCAGGGTTTCAGGCCGATGTTGTCATTATGGACATCAACATTGATCGCCTGCGACAGTTGGATGATATCATGCCGGCAAACGTCAACACGTTGTTCAGTGACCGCCACAATATTCGCGAACAGCTTCGACTTGCGGATCTTGTGATCGGTGGCGTATTGATTCCGGGAGCCCGCGCGCCAATGTTGGTGACCGCGGATGACCTGAAGCTGATGAAACCCGGGGCTGTCGTCATTGATGTCTGCATCGATCAGGGCGGTTGTCTGGAAACATCTCGTCCCACAACTCATTCCAGTCCCACCTACATTGTGGACGGAATCCTGCACTATTGCGTCACCAACATGCCTGGAGCTGTGGGCCGAACCAGCACATATGCCCTCTGCAATGTCACGTTTCCCTATGTGCTGAGGATCGCCAACGACGGCCTGCATGCGGCCTGCCAGAAAGATCCGGGACTCGCCGCCGCCGTCAATATACTGAATGGACGTGTGACAAATGAAGCCGTTGCTGCAACATTTCACCTGGCGTTCGTGGCGTGGCAAGGGCAGTCCATCGGGTAAACGTAAGGCTTTTGCAAGGTACGACGAACTTTCTGCATGAAAAGGGCCAATTGATTGGTACTCGAATTACCTGGACTTGAACTTGTCGGACAGCGGTCGGTCGAGGCAATGGCTTCCGCCGAACTTGTGGATATGTGGTGCCGAATCACGTCGAAGATTGTCAAGTACGAATTTGCCGTGCGATACGAGGACCTTGAACCTCCGCGTACAGGAATCTTTGACGGTCTCACGATTACACTGGATCCTGACGTTGGATTTGAAATGCAGTGCTTCATCCTGCTGCACCTGTTTGGCCATTCCATTCAGTGGGTGGCACCGTCGCTGGAGCCCCGGCTGCATGAATTGCAGCATACAAAGGAATTGGAAACATTCCTGAAGGTGCTGCGCGCGTATGAATTCGAGGCCGCACGGATTGGAATGACGCTGTTGCATGAGGCGGGTGTGACGACACAGGATCAATGGTACAGCGATTTTGTCGAAACAGACTGGCGCTATGTGCGACACTACTATCAGCATGGCGTGATCCCCGCTTGGAACGACTGCC
>JAYSPO010000480.1:0-4044 GCA_043722015.1 Candidatus Kuenenia sp.
GAGTCTGGAATTCTCCAGTACCAGTTTTCCAAAATGTTGCCTGATGCCTTCAAAGTTCCTGACACGTTTTTCAACACCGTCCGAAGCCTGCCACTCGACATGTCAATTCTCCCTTGAAGTGATTCGCATGTTGGACATCCGTGTCCGCCGCTGATTCGACGGACAGAAATGCCCATCAATCGAATTGATCAGCGGCTCCAACACTCTGCCCATGAATGTCCCCACATTACAACCGGCATAGTCGGAAACTTCGTCGAAATAGGGATAGTCCCTATCTTGCACCTCTCCAGTGATCGCCGGTTTCAGGCCGAGTATGGGACTTGTGGCCTGTCATTGAGAGTCGCTGACTCGACAGGATCATCCAGTCTGACGGCGGGCTCCAGGCACGGCTGGCCAGTTTGTCAGTATGCAAGAGGGTGTGTGAAGCGGAGCGCAACACACCACTGCGGATCCGCCTGCATCCTTGGTGCGTTGCGCTTCGCTTCAAGCAACCTACCGCGTCCTTTTTTCTGCACACGTGCGCCAGCTTCCGCAGGACCGCTGGCCCTGCCCGACACCGCTACCGACCGCCACTGGGGCAGTACTGCTGGATCCACGCGAAGATTTCATGGTGCCAGTAACGACTGTTTGCAGGTTTGTTCACCCAATGGCCTTCATCCGGAAAGTTAATGAACTTGCTCGGCACTCCCAGACGCTGCAATGCCGTGAAGAGTTGCTGACCTTCGCTGACAGGGACGCGAAAGTCGAGATCGTTGTGAATGATGAGCATCGGAGTTTTGAAGTTCGCGGCGAATTTGTGCGGTGATTGCTTCTCGTAAGATTCGCGATTCTCGCCCCATGGTGGTCCACCGTGTTCGTATTCGTCAAACCAGAGTTCTTCTGTCGTCAGGTACATGCTGTCGAAGTTGTAGACGCCGCAGTGAGTCACCAGCGTCTTGAATTTCGCCGTGTTCCCCTGAAACCAGTTCATCATATAACCGCCGAATGAAGCTCCGGCGGAGAACATGCGATTGGCATCGATGTAGCTCTGTTGTTCCATAAACGCCAGCCCGGCCAGCAGATCGATGTAACATCGCCCGCCCCAGTCGCCACTGATCTGGTCGGTATATTTCTGGCCGAACCCCGTGCTTCCACGCGGATTGGGCATCGCCACGACATAACCCTGTGCCGCCCAGACTTCGGGATTCCAGCGGTAGCTCCAACTGTCAGCCCAGGCGCTCTGCGGCCCACCATGCACCAGAAACGCCAACGGCCATTTCTTCGATTTGTCAAAGCCCGGCGGCAGCAGGATCCACATCTGCATCGGATCGCCGTCAGCACCGACAACAGTCACACTTTCAGGTTCCGGCAGGTCCAGTTCAGCGAGTAATGAGTCGTTGGCGTGTGACAGGTTGTCGCCTGGAGCTTTGGATCGCAGGAATGAATCTTCCAGGCGAACCCGGTAGATGTCGGCAGGATGAGTCAATCGCGTGTTGCTGCAGATGAGCGTATTGCCGTCCACAGAAATACTGATGCTTCCGGATGAGCCCACCGATTGCCCACGTTCGACGATGTTCGGAGTTTTCAACGACAGACTGAATAACGCCCTGGAACCGTTGGATTCGGCCACCGTGATGATCTCATCGTTGCTACGCCACACAATTTCATCGAATGACAGATCGACCTCAGCCGTCAGCGACTTCGCGTTACTGATCAGACTTCCGTCCGCATTGCATTCGGCAACCATGATTTCCCACTTGTCGGCTTCGTAACCCTCGGTCCGCTGCGCACGCCAGGCCACTTTCGTGCCATCGGGTGAGAACACAGGATGCCCGTCCGCTGCAGGATTGGATTCTGTCAGGGTCTGCCATTCCGTCGTACCGCCGCTGACGGGAACTCGGCACAGGTCGTAGTTCGTGCTCCACGATTCATCGGTCGCCGGCACTGCATTGAAGATCAGATGACTGCTGTCCGGACTGAAACAAAAATCCTGTGGCGCAGAGAAAGTGGTGGATGTCGGATAGGCATCCCGATCCCCTGGTGTGACGTCGCGCGGATCGCTGGCGACGAGATCGCCGACTTCCGTCAGACTGAGATCAATGACAAACAAATGCTGGCGTTTGTCTTCGACGTAGCTGTCCCAGTGCCGGTAAAAGAGTCGCTTAAAGACACGGGCTTTGACTGGCGATTCTGCAGTGTCATCTGTTTTTTTCTTATTCGCGGCATCACTTTCGGCAAAGGGCAACGCGGAGAATTCCGGGGACACGGCGGACACGAACGCAATGTGCATTCCGTCGGGTGACCAGTTCGCATTGGCCGCATCGGTGCTGATCTTCGTCAACTGTCGCGCTTCACCGCCGGCAGGGTTGATGACCCATAATTGGCTGCTGCCCGATCGAGTCGATTCAAACAGAATCCAGTGCCCGTCCGGAGACCATTTGGGATTGGTGTCCTTCGCCGATCCGTTCGTCAACTGTCGCGGCGACATGGAGCCGTCGCTCGGCACCAGCCATAGCCGCGACTGAGATTTGTTCTGATGCGAATCAGTAATCTCCGACACTGCATACGCCACCCAGCCTCCATCGGGACTGACGCAGGATGTTCCCACTCGTTTGAACTGAAAGAGATCTTCAACTGTCATTGGGCGTTTGGTCATCGGAGTCTCTGCTGGTGTGGCAGGTTGTGCACTGAGAAAGGCGGGGGAAAGGAGTATCGAGACTGCAGCAAAGAAGACGCGGATTCGCATGAGCATGAACTTTTCCCTCTTGAACCTTAAAGGCAACCGGAGATTTCCTGAGCAGAACTGAGTCCGTAGCATGTCACGTCTACGCGTCACTTGTCCAGCGTCCCGAAAAAATTACTTCGGGAGCTGCGAGCCAGTCATTAACCGATGTGATCGGCAGAAGTTGCTGATCGGCGAACTCCGTCTTTCACATGACGGCGATGGTTCATGATTTGCCACAGATTTCTGGTGATTTTTTGGCATTCCATCCGCCGGAAGATCGATGGATTCTATAGTTCCTGTTCCACATTTTTGGGGTCGCCCGCCGGCTTCGCGGGCTGTTGATTCAGTGACCATTTCGTTGGTAGTCCCGGCTTCAGCCGGAATTCGCGGGCGGTGCCGGTCAAAACACCGCCTGAAGGCGGAACTACAAACTTAAATCAACACTCCGCTGGCCCATCATCTGCTTCGCCAACGGTACCAGGCGGTCGAGGTCGAAAGCAGAACCGTTGAAGTTGAGCCGCTTCCTGTATGGCGGCAAAAAAGTAAGGAGCGGTCATGAGTGTACTCCGGGACGATGTAACACACGCGAAACGTACTTCAACGGTTCGGGCAGATGCGGTGAATACGGCATCGATTGTTCGGGAATCGCGTGCGGACTCATGGACGATTCATCGGTTACCTTCCCGTGAGCTCAAACGCAGATTTTGGCATATTTGCCCGGGGTTGCTGGCATTCGGGCTGCAGGTGGTGTCTCACGCGGACCCGATTTCACCGACATTGCAATTGATCATTGTGGGATGTTGCATCGCGATCGCGGCCCGGATTCTGCTGGGCTTTCGGCAGATTCAACGTCAGGGTGAAGGCGCTGGACTTGCGGCAGTCGGCGGATACTCGCTGTCGGTCCTGTTGATGGCGTTTCTGTTTCCGCGTCATCTGGAACTTGGACTGGCGGTCCTGGCGATTCTGGCGTTTGGTGATGGTTCCGCAACGCTGGTGGGACTCACGTTTCGTGGCCCCCGACTTTGGTGGAATCGCGCAAAGTCATGGAGCGGTCTGCTGGGGTTTGTGGTGATCGGTTCCCTGATGACAGCATGGATCTATTGGGGTGAAACACACAATCCGGAAGCGGCTGAGCCAGCCGTATCGTTTGGACTCGCACTGCTGCTGTCGTCACCAGCGGTCGTCGCAGCCGCTCTTGCAGAATCCATCCGTTCGCGCATTAACGACAACATCCGTGTCGGCGTCGTGGCGGCGATCGCTCTGATCATGCTGCACAGTCTCCGGCCGCTGTAACAAAGTGAAAAGATGGGCTTTATGTCTAGTGCCCCGTCAATCGCGTA
>JAYSPO010000481.1:0-5599 GCA_043722015.1 Candidatus Kuenenia sp.
GCGATGGGAGGTCATGTAATCCGTTCAACGACGAAGGCCCACCATCCGGGAACACAGACACTCTGGCTGGGTCTGCAACGAGTCAACGACCTTGCAATCACGTGGAACACATACGGACCAGGAAAAATCACCCCAACCATCAAATCTTTAATGCCACAAAAAAGATGTGTGGTACGATGAGGGGTCTTGGCCAACTATAAAAAGTGGAAACCCAGTGAAGCAAGCGCAGACCCCATCCAGCTCGCCTGGATGGTGAAGTAGATGGAGAGCTAGCCGTGCAACATCCCACGACCCCACCCATTCTTCCCGCATTGCCGCCTTCGGCGGCAATGCGGGAAGAATGGGTGAAATTTGATTTGAAGCCCTTTAGCTCTCCATCTACTTCACCAACGGCACGAGGCCGTTGGGGTCGAATCTGGGACAGTCGAAGCAGGCAGTTTTCAGTAGGCAGGGGGCAGGGGGCATTATTGGATGAGTACGGATCGGCTCTGATCCACGCTGATACGGGAAGGCAGCAGGCAAGAAGATTTTGGGTACGAAGATTGGGAACGGGCTGAGTTCAATTTTTGAACCCATCATCTTCTTGCCTTGAGCGCACAAAGGTGTCGAGCGTACAAAGGTGACCGAACGGCGGACGCCAGAACTGGATTCCATCGCCGGGCAAGGCAGAGACCGAGAAGTGACTCGCCGTTGCTCCCCTGTATGGCGTTGAGATCAGGTTGCCTCATCATTGAGGCGTTAGACGGAACTTCCGACGTCCCGGCCCACGATTGCGGATACAACGCTTTGTGGTCGGAGTCGAAATTTCGCTTTCGCCAGGATTTGGCCACTGATTAAATTCCGCGCGGGTGGGTGTGAGATGTTTTGTTGTCGCCGAAGTCGTTAGACTACTGAATCAAGGCCACCTCCGAATTCTCATGAATTCGACTACAAAAATAATGCTCCGAATTCTCATGAATTCGACTACAAAGAAATCGTGGCCGCGCGAAGAATTGAGCAGCAGGGGCATCAGGCAGAATCCTTGCACGAGATCTCGGGCAGTTGCATCCATGAATCTGAAACCCCGCAATCGAGTCTTTTTAGGACCCCTGTCGCTGACATGGCTGATGGCTTCGACCGTGGGGATGTTGTTGTTAGCCGATTACGACTCGAAGCCCGGCCATCCGGCCAGTCCTCCGCGACAGTGGCCTTCCGGAGTTTCGCTCGCCAGAAACGCCTCCAAGCCGACCGTGCTGATGTTTCTTCATCCGCGTTGCCCTTGTTCGCGAGCCAGTCTCAGTGAGTTAGCTCGCCTGGCGCATGGCGAACGAGACCGTCTCGATGTTTCCGTCGTGTTCGCTCAGCCGTCAAACGTCACGGCAGAGTGGTCGCAAACGGAGTTATGGAAAAATGCCGTCGCGAACGGTGACCTGCATGTCGCAATTGATGCAGATGGCTCATTGACGGAACAGTTCGGGGCGAAGACGTCCGGCCAGGTGCTGGTCTACGATGGCGAGGGGGTGTTGCGATTTGAGGGTGGGATTACTTCTGGGCGAGGGCACCCAGGTGACAGCTTTGGAGGTTCGATTGTCAGGGAGATTGCCGCCGGTCAAACTGCGGAGTTGCCCGCACGCTGTGCTGCGTTTGGATGTGCGTTGTCGGCGAATTCTGTGCCCGATGATGCGGACCGTTCGCCGTTGAAGTAAAGTAAGTTTGCCGTAAAGACAAAGTCACCCGCAGCGTGAGCGAGAGCGTCGGGAAATGCAACGTGAAATCTACCCTCGCTCGCGGTTCATGTTAGTATCTCGTTTGCGATTCGTGTCAGGATTGATAATCACTCGAGCCGATCAATCGTACTGCTTCAATCATGATAAGCGTTGGGATGTATCTTCGATCGATCTTTTCATCGTCCGAGACGTTTTCGAGCGAGCAGGCTCGGCGACTCGCGAATGAGCAGCGTGAGCTGCAGTATAAACGTACCGATCGGTTATTCGCCGGCCTGCTGGCATTTGAGTTTGTAGCGGGCATCGCGGCGGCGTGGTGGATATCGCCGTTCACATGGACCGGGCCGGATCAGCAACTGCATCCGCATGTCTGGTCAGCGACGATATTGGGCGCGTTGATCGTCAGTCTTCCGATCTGGTTGGCGAAGGCTCATCCCGGCAGGAGGCTCACGCGGCACGTCATCGCCATTGCACAAATGCTGATGTCGGGCCTGCTGATTCATCTCACCCAAGGTCGCATCGAGACTCATTTCCATGTGTTCGGATCGCTGGCATTCCTGTCGTTCTACCGCGATTGGCGCGTCCTCATCACGGCCTCTGCGGTTACGGCGGTTGACCATTTTGTGCGTGGTTATGTGTGGCCGCTGTCGATCTATGGCATCGAATTGAACAGCCCTTTGTACAGCCCGTGGCGCTGGTTGGAACACACCGGGTGGGTGATCTTCGAGGACATCTTCCTGATCCTTGCATGTGAACAGAGCAACCGCGAGACGAACGCCATTGCGGAACGACAGACTCAGTTGGAAGTGACCAACGCGGCCCTCGATCAGATCGTCGAGGAACGAACCTCCAGACTTCGTGCGACCGAGGAACGTTTTGAGCTGGCGGTGCGTGGATCGACGGATGGTCTCTGGGACTGGAATATCGCGACGAACGAGGTTTATTACTCGCCCCGCATGAAAGAGTTGGCAGGTTACGCGGACGGTGAGCTTGCGAATGTCTTCGATTCGTTTGAATCTCATCTGCATCCGGACGATCACGACTGGGTGCTGCGTGCGTTGGAGGAGCATCTGAAGCAGCGCAAACCGTACGATGTCGAATATCGATTGCGAACCAAGTCGGGCCAGTACATCTGGATTCGCGCGCGCGGACAGGCGCTCTGGAATGATGCCGGTCAGCCGCTGCGCATGGCGGGCTCGGCGACGGATATGACGGAAGAACATCGCTTGCGCGAGCGATTCCGTCTGGCCGTTGAGGCATCCCCGTCAGCGATGATGATGGTGGATCAGGGTGGCTGTATTCTGATGGCCAACGCGCGCTGTCTGTCGTATTTCGGCTACACGGCGGCAGAGTTGATCGGCCAGCCGATCGAGGTGCTGCTGCCGGAACGGTTTCGAGCAACCCACCCGGAGCAACGCCGTCAGTTCTTTGAGACTCCATCCTTAAGACCAATGGGGACGAGACAGGAATTGACCGCTGTCCGCAAGGATGGCTCGGAGTTTCCCGTGCAGGTCGGACTGAGTCCTGTGCAGACTGCCGAAGGGATGGCCGTGATTTGTGGAGTGCTGGACATCACTGACGAAAAGATGATGCTCGCAGCCATGCAATACGCGAAAGAGACAGCTGAATCTGCCAGCCGCGCGAAGAGTTCGTTTCTGGCCAACATGAGTCATGAAATCCGCACGCCGATGAATGGCATCATCGGCATGGCGCAATTGCTCGCCCAGACGGAGTTGCTTCCACATCAACGCAACTACCTGGCGACCGTCGAAGACTCGGCGCACATTCTGTTGCGGTTGCTCAATGACATTCTCGACTTTTCCAAGATCGAGGCAGGCAAACTGGAACTGGAGAGCATGGATTTTCGCGTCTCGGAATGCGTCGCCCGCGCCGCGCAGATGCTGGTGCTGCGTGCCGCCGAGAAAGGGCTGGAAATCGCTTGCCGGGTCGCACCGGAAATCCCGGAACATCTGCGTGGTGACTCCGACCGCATCCAACAGGTGCTGGTCAATCTGATCAGCAACGCAGTGAAGTTTACGGAAGCCGGCGAGATTTTCGTCAACGTCAACGCGGAGTCGATCACACACGACCTGGTCCGGCTGAGTTTTTCCGTGAGCGACACCGGCATCGGAATTCCGGCTGACAAGCAGGACCAGATTTTCCACCCGTTTGAGCAAGCCGAAACCTCGACGACACGGCGTTTTGGTGGCACGGGGCTGGGACTGGCAATCTCACGGCAGCTTGTCGAAATGATGCACGGGAGGATGTGGGTCGAAAGCCAACCTGGTCGCGGGTCGTCGTTTCACTTTACAGCTGAATTCGGAGTCTCCGTTGACCAGCATCTGCACAAACCGGCGGAACTGAACTCGCTGCTGGATCTGCCAGTGCTGGTGGTCGATGACAACTTTACGAATCGCCAGATCCTGTGTGAGATGTTGCAATACTGGCATATGCAACCGGTGCAGGCCGACTCCGCTGCCTCCGCCCGGGAAGCTCTGCAAAAGGCGGAAGAGTCACAACACCCGATTCGGCTCATTCTGCTCGATCATCACATGCCCGGCGAAGATGGCTTCCATTTTGCCGCGAGCGTGAGCGGCATGCTGAATCGCGAGCGATGTCCGATCATCATGATCTCGTCGGGATCGACGCCAGTCGATGCGGACCAGTGCCGGAAGCATAGCATTGGGCGGTTCATGACCAAGCCGGTCATCGCGTCGGAGCTGCTCAACGAAGTGCTCCGTCAATTCGGACGATACACGACCGTCAAATTGGAGTTGCCGACAGCGACCACGCCATCCGCGCAGATACATCCACGGCGAGTATTGCTGGTCGAGGACAACGAAATCAATCGCCGCGTCGCTTTCGGGCATCTGAAGTTGCGGGGTCATCAGGTGGTTTTTGCTGAGAACGGACAAGAGGCGGTCAACACGCTGGCCGAACAGGAATTCGATGTCGTCCTGATGGATATGCAGATGCCCGTGATGGACGGTTACGAAGCCACCGCTGCGATCCGAAAGCACGAGCAGCAAACCGGTGGTCATATTCCAATCGTGGCGATGACGGCCGAGGCGCTCAAAGGCGACCGCGAACGCTGCATCGCCAGCGGCATGGATGACTACGTCTCCAAGCCTATTACTCCTGCGGAGATGTTTCGTGCTGTCGAGCGATTCCCCGCCCTCTGCCTGCCTGCCGAACGGCTGCCCGAAAAGCGGATGAGTGAGGCTCTCGCCGAGCCGCGTACTGCGGCACAACACGGCTCGACAGGAGCCTCGCCGTCCCGGGATTTGGCTCATGCGTCCGCGTTGGGCGCACTGCCTGCGATCGACTGGACCGTCGCGAAACAGTATTTCGGCGAAGGAGCTGAAGTGCTGCTTGAATTTTCAGAGTTGATGAAATCGCAATCTCCTCTGCTGTTGGCCGACATTCGCCGTGCCATCGAGACCCGCGATTCCAAACTGTTGCAACGTGCCGCGCACACGATGAAGGGCTCCGTCACCTACTTCGGAGCCGAGCCGCTCGCCCAGGCGGCGGCGGCGCTCGAAAACCTCGGTCGCATCGAATCGTTCGAAGGAGCTCCTCAAATGCTGGCCATACTCGAACAGGAACTCCGCCGCCTCGTGGCGGCCCTCGATGTCGGCCCACCCGCTTCGACATCCTGAATGGACTTTTCGCCGTCAGGCGAACCGCCTTGTCGTTACCCACATCTTTTGTTCGATACTCGGCCACTTTCATAGGGCCTGTGCCATTTCTCCGTGACCCCATCCGGCTCTTCTAGCATTGTCAAGCACCCTTTTTTTAAAGATTTCTGCGCCTTCTTTGCGCACCGTGAAATGTCATTTTTCAATACATTTTTGAAAAACGTTTGCGCGCTCGTGATTGTGATTCGCTTTTTATCA
>JAYSPO010000482.1:0-2432 GCA_043722015.1 Candidatus Kuenenia sp.
CTGCTTTTCCTGGCGGTCATCGTATGGGTTGTCGGTCGTCGCGTCTCTTCGCGACGACCCGCAAGAAATGAGGCAGTTCCTGCAGGACTGATGGCCGACGAAGATGCGACTGCGGGCCAAGCCGTCAGTTCGTCAAGGAAATCAACTCCTGAATTGATGTACCCACAGGCCCTTGCAGTAGTGATCGCCTGCAGCTTCGTGTCGGGCGCTTTGGAAGGTGCCGCGTTTCGCATCCTGGCTCCACTTGTCGGCGTATCGATGTTCCTTTCGGCAGGCGTGGTGGGTGTGGTTCTGGCCGGCATGGCAACCGGAAATTCGCTGGGAGGAAAGATTGCGTCTCGATGCGGCTCTCTCACAGCTCTTCGGAATTCGCTGGCAGCCTGCGCTGGCGCTACACTTGCTGTTGCGCCGTTCTGGAAGATCACCGTCAGCAACGGTTTCTTTTCCGGGCTGCCCATGATTCCGCAGGTGCTTGCCTGGTCCTTCAGTTTGTTCTTTCTTCCCGCCATGGCCCTCGGCACAATCACGCCGCAGGTGATTCAGCTGGCTGTGCGCGATCTGCGACGTGCGGGCGCGATTTCCGGACAGATCTACGCCTGGTCCACCATCGGATGCATTGCCGGTATCTTTATTTCCGCCTGGTGCCTGATCGAAAACCTTGGAGCCATCCGAACGAGCATCGTGTGCGGGATCGTGCCGGTGCTTCTGATGTGGCTGATCAGTCGATCAGAACGCGAAAAAGATCGAGCGGAGACGCGGGCGCTGTCC
The DNA here is from genome assembly GCA_043722015.1 of Candidatus Kuenenia sp. GTDB lineage: Bacteria > Planctomycetota > Planctomycetia > Planctomycetales > Planctomycetaceae > SXXK01. The sequence goes on from JAYSPO010000482.1 coordinate 769, forward strand.
TGGGCTCTTCTGGCTGCGGGGCTTGTGCTCATGCTTGTCTGTAAGTCACCTTATGATCGCGAAAGTAAGTATTTCAGCCTCGCAGTCACAGACGATGTCATCGATCAGCGAGCCGTGAAGATGCTGGTTCTTGACCGCCTGGTTCATTCCGCAATCGACCTCAACGACCCCAACTTTCTGCACTATCCACACGAACGAGTTCAGGGAGACCTGACTCATGCAGCCGCAGCCCAGGCCCGCACCGCCGGACGAAATCCGCGTGTCCTTGTGATCGGCGGAGGCGGCTATTCATTTCCGCGCTGGGTTGAAGCGCAGCCCGATCTGCAGGACGTTGAGATCGATGTGGTGGAAATTGATCCTGCGGTGACTGAAATTGCTCACGACAAACTGGGTCTGTCCCGATCCACCCGGATTGTCTCAATCCATATGGACGGACGACAGTTTGTAAAATCGGCACCAGCCGCTTCCTATGATCTGGTGATTCAGGATGCTGTGAACGACCTTTCGGTTCCCTGGCATCTGATGACGTCGGAATACAATCAGCTCATTCAGCGCCTGCTGCGTCCGGAGGGCACCTATCTGTTGACCGTGATTGACGATCTTGAATCCGGCCGGTTTCTTGCATCCGCAGTCCGCACCATGGCGACTGTGTTTAACGAAACAGGTTTGCTCGCACCGCAGGAAACGAGATCGCTTCGCAGCCGGAGTGTGTTTGTGATTGCCGGCCGGGATCCCCTGCCGGCGTCGCATCCCTCAGCATCGACTGACTCCTCAGCATGGTGGACCCATCACTCCTCAGCCCATGTATTTCCGAAGCCCGAGGTCAGCCAGTTGCTGCAGCGATGGGGTTCTGAATCGCCCCTGCTGACCGATGATTTCGCACCGGTGGATATCCTGATGACCAGTCACTTCCTGGGGAAGACGCATCGCTGAGTCGATCCGTCAAAATGAACTTGCCAGGAGAAAGATCATTGTCCTCTCGTCTTGTGATTCAGCAGGCATCATCTCCACTGCTGGCGAGGTTCGAGCAGGAAGGCCGCCGACCACAGGATGACGGTGATTACGAATGTTGCCATTTACATTGTTCCTCAAGATTGATCAAGAAGTCTATCAGACGGACGCCTTGCAGCATCAGGCGAGTGAGAGATCTATGGAAGTCACGACTCCGGTTGCAAGGTCGTAAATGCCGCCGGCCACAATGAGTTCTTTCCGTTGAATCATTTTTGAGATCACGGGAGAGGCTTCTGCCAGCAGAGTGGCCTGGTTTCGGACATTGTCCCGAATGGCTTTGGTGAGATCACCTCCCGATGTTTTGACTGCGGGACGAATGTACGGGCTTTCGCTGTCAGATGCTTTGAAAAGCCCGCAATCCCGCAGGCGGATGCCAGCACAGCCTGCCCCAGCAGAGAGCGGCGGGAAAACTCAGGATGATGACCAGTCAGCAGGTGTTGCTCCGGTAGTTCATTATGAACTTGTTCAGACATACTTTTCTCCTCGAATCACACTGACAGTGGAAAGGTAAGCCACGACGGCATAGCGTTCAAAATACTCGGTTGAGAGAACATGGAGCAGGCGATCGGCGACTTCAGCAGAAACGATCGTTTCCAGACGAATGTTGGCTCCGAAGATCTCGCCGACACGTCGTTGCCGACTGCCTTCTCCGT
>JAYSPO010000483.1:0-2217 GCA_043722015.1 Candidatus Kuenenia sp.
CCGCTTGCTTCCGCCTACGCCTGCGGCTCGCCGTTAAACGAAAGAACTTATGCACGAGTGCTTACCTGCGTAGATCCTTTCTTTCCAACAACTGCGCATTTTGCGCGCATCTTTTCGACCGAAGTTCATTCGGATTTCGAAATTCGGACTTCGGATTTGCGGCTTCGCCGCGCTGGGAAGGTGACAGTCTCATTGGAGTAATCGTTTCAACAGCACGAAATGAAGGAGTTTCACAAGCGATTTGAATGCGTCAAATCACTTGAAATCTACGTCATCACGATCCGACACCAAGCAAGCCTCTTGCCTCAAACTGGCCGGCAGCTGGTTTTCCGAATTCGCTGGCCGTCACGCGGGCGAGTGATGTCAGGTGTCGCCACCGCGCGGATGGTCTTGTGGCGTGGAAATCATCCCACACCGTGTAGAAATATTTTTCCGCATGCAATGCCCCGTCTTCGCTGACAGCATATTTCAACATCGTGGCGAACAGACGATCGTCGGGAAGTGACAACTCCCCGTAACGCTGCGCAATCGCGGTCGCATGTCCCTGCAGATTGTTTTGAATCGCTTCATCGAGTTGAGCCAGGAGACCGTCTGCATCCGTTGCCGTCAGACGATCCATATGATACTTCACTGGCAACGGACTCGCCAGGAGATTGCCAGGCTGGTTTCGGTCCCGAGCCACCTGCCAGGCACCAATAATCAGACACGCAAAGACATTACGACCGCTGCTGATTCCTGCCAGATTTCGCCAGGCGTTTGCCGCGTCGCTGGCGTGAACGCCGACGGAATCGCCATGCACGCAACCTGCTGGTTTGAGTCTGTCTTCGTTTTGCGGCAACCGTCCACCATCCCGCAGCACCAGTAAACTGGCTGCCAGTGAAATCGCTTCCCCGATCGCGGCTGGCTGATATCCGTCCGCCAATGCACTGGCGGCGGCTCGTGCGGCATCGATCGGTGAAGCCGTTGCGAACGTTTCGCTCAGGTGTTGCACGAAGGCGTCCTCAGCGGACTTCGTCCCCGGCTCTTTGCCAGCCAGGTGAAACTCGTCCAGCAAACTCACCAACATCTTTCCAGGTTCGTCCCATTCGGCTTTGCGGTGCGGTTCCAGACGAACACAGTATCTCAACGATTGTCGCAGCAGGGTCAGGGCATGCTCAGTTCCCACAATCTCCTGCATGTCCCAGGCCCGATATGGCAGGACGGTACGATGCACTTCAGGAGAGTCCTCGATCGCCGGAATTAAGGCATCCAGCGCGCTCCTGCGGTCATTGGCCACGAGGGCCGCAAGGATTTGTTCCGCATGATTGGTATCCTTTGCAACGATTGCGTCGTGCAACGCCGTTGCATTGGCCTCGTTCGCTGGTGCCGAACCGGACAATGCATGCAGAGTTTCGGATTCCCGACCACCGAATTCCTGTATGCGGTTACTGTTACGGTACAGCACTTTGAAGACTGGCAGCGCTTCCGAACCCTTCGGCATGAGAGCTGACATTTTGAGTGCCGGGCCAAGTGCCATGAAAGTATGGAAGCCGATGTAGTCTTCGCCGCCAAATGTGCGGGCATTTGCAAGAGCTCCCGCTGCGACCAGAGTCTTGAGCGGCAATCCGCCCTGCAATTTTGTCGCCAGCTTTGACTGCAGTCGCTCGACAGGCGTTTCCTGCAACTCACACACCAACGCTTCCAGATCGCCGAAGCGGAGCGTGCTGTCGAGTTCTTCAGCAAACGCCTTTGGTGCCAATCCAAGATCCGTTAACATTGCCGGGCCCAGAGTTGCCAGCAAAGTTCCTCGTCCTACATCCGCCAGGAAACTACGACGTGAACGTTCTCGAATCATCGGTAACTCCTTCACAAAAGAGAATAGTCGGAACTGCTTAGTTCGATTGTCCCAGATTCGACCCCAACGGCCTCGGGGACTGTCGTCTTAATCGTTTAACGGCAAGCCGCAGGCGTCGGTGCCAGGTTTCGCCTACGCTGCGGCTCGCCGTTAAACGAAAATGCCGACCCAGGAGACTAAAACGACAGTCCCCTCGTGCCGTTGGTGAAGCAGATGGAGAGCTAAAACGCCCCAATCAAATTCCACCCATTCTTTCCGCATTGCCGCCAAAGGCGGCAATGCGGAAAGAATGGGTGGGGTCGTGGGATGTTGCACGGCTAGCTCTCCATCTACTTCACCATCCAGGCGAGCTGGATGGGGTCGCATAGTTGAATCTGGGACAG
>JAYSPO010000484.1:0-6362 GCA_043722015.1 Candidatus Kuenenia sp.
TATTTGTCGAGTCCTGTTTCACCAACGGCAACGACTGCCGGATGTGTCGCCAGTTCTTCGATCTTTTTCCAGTCACCGGGTTTCGCTGCCTGGACATAGTTGGGATGAATGCCAACGATGGCCCGCACAAACTTATAGCGATTCGCAAGGACGATGGCTGCCTCGCTGGACTCCACTGTGGTGCCGACTGTCAGGATGGATTCTACACCTGCATCCGTCGCGCGCTGCAGCACGGCGTCAATTTCCTGGTGAAATGCTTCTGCATCCAGATGGCAGTGAGTATCAATCATCTCAAGGAGCTTTCGGAGGCTTTTCCGCTGGTGCTTTGGAATCGTCCTTCGGTGTGGAATTTTCGGCTTGTGTGCTCGCGACCGCACGCGGAGTCATGATGAGCAGCACCGTCGTACCGACAGGCGGAATTTTTTCTGTCCAGGCCTCATACGTCTGCCCGCCATCACTGGCAGAGCTTTCTTCACGAACATCCAACAACGCATCCGGGAAGTTGGATGTGCAGATCAGATGTCCGCCTTCGGCCTGGTAAAACTCTTCGCCCGTCGTTTCGTCTTTGTAGAGACTGCTGCCCGCAAAGACAAATGAGGCCTGCATGGGACGTGACTTACCTTCCTTGAAAAAGGTCTCAATCGCTTTCTGGTATTCGTCCTTCTTCCATTTAGAAAGCAAGTCGGTACGTTCTTCTTCGGTCATCGGGCCGTACCATAGAATCTCGTTGTTGAACTTGTCCCAGCGAAGGTTCTTGTACGGCAGTTGCAATCCCGGCGGTGGACCGGACAACGGCGCGGCATAGTAGCGATGCACGTTGTGTCGAATCCAGTCGCACGCACCCGCACGCTGCATCATGCCTTTGTCGTCCAGCCACACCAGTTGCAGAGCAATCTCCGGCCCGGAGGGTGCTACGAACTCAGGCGAAAATGTCGCTGGTTTCCCCGGTTCCAGTCCCAGTAAAAGCAGAGCAGTGTGAATGACGAACGCTTTGGAGCGAATCCGCAGAATCGTTTCGTGTTCGCGATTTCCTTCCGGCACCAGAAACATTTCCAGAATGCAGTCCCGACAGGCGACTTCCGTCCGCAGCACAACACGTCTGGCCTTCACGTCAATCAGGACTGTGCCATCGGAATTCAGTGGTGTGGCACCTTCGAGTTCGCTGTTGAGTTTCTCCGGGAGAGCTTCGAGTGGCTTGGGCCCGGATCGCGGATCGCGTTCTGGCTTTGGCAATTCCTGTGGTACGGTGGGCCTGATCTGCGAGATTCCTTGCGCAGCACACAGCGTCAATGCCAGCAGAGCAATGATTCTCACCATCGTAGCGATCCCTTGCTGTCGCATTTGGGACTCCGGTTTGAGGGGCGAGGGGGGAACACCTGAACCTTCACAATTGGCGAGCATTCTACAGTTTGACCGGCAGGAATCGAGCGGTTTAGACTTCGAAGCTCCAGACATCCAGCCGGAAACGCAAAATGGCCTGCGGAAGTTTGCACCTCCGCAGGCCATTCTGCGTTGATTTCGGCGAATTATCAGGCGATTTCAGATCGGGCGAGCAGCTTTTTCTGCATCGCGGCGAATTGCGTCGTAGATCTCCTGACGGTGAACCGCCACATCGCGTGGGGCATCAATTCCAATGCGAACCTTATCACCCCTCACTTCAACGATCGTGATGCGAATATTGTCACCAATGATGATCGTTTCGTCGCTCTGCCGTGAAAGTACAAGCATAAAATCCTCCTTACGATAATGGATCGACTTCGCCGACGCGAAAATTCAAAAGATTGAACAGCGCTTGCACAGGCCGGGATTTCGAATCGAACGCTAGCGTTGCCGCCTGAGGCGCATTCCGTACAGCTATGCGCAATCGGAGCGGTGATTCGAAATTTAAGTACGTTGAATCACCTGAACTGACTTGAAATATGCTTCCGGAGCCGCATCAATAGCCGCGTAATCGTTACGATTCACTGTGGCAATCAGTTTTTGCTCCAAACCGCTCCGCGTTGAAGAATCCAGCTCATCCCATAGTCGCTGACGTACGTTGGATCTGGACATTTTGGGGAACTTCGAATTACCCTCCCGGTCTCTTCCCGTCATTGCGGATCGGCGGCGCTAAGTGTGGCGTCGTCGGGAGCCACTGATTCGCATCTTTCGATCCTGTGAGCGTTCTACATGCCATTTCACATTCCACAATCCGGCAGCGTTGGCGAATGGCTGCAGTTCTGCTCCAGTTTATCGACACCCGTCATTGCCATCGCAGCACTCTTGCATCTGTTGTACTTTTGGTTTCTCCGCAGCTGGTGTACACGTGACCTGCGGGTGATTGCCGGAACTCTGGATGACTATACCCGTGGCCTCAAACACCGCAGTGTGTTGGAACGCGGCGTGCCTCTGACGACTCAGATCGATGCGTTTGTGCAGGATGTCAACGACGTGCTTTCCGACGCAAGTCGCAGCGAAGATCGATCCGAATGCCTGCGCCGGATGCAGATTCTGGATGAGAAACGACGTTATCTGGAATCTCTGTCCTTCGAAACGGCAACACACGTCGCTCGAACTATGATCGAAGCCTATCCGCTGAGCGGCGTGTTAGGCACCGTACTGGCAATCGGGTCGGCTTTACAGACTGACGCTGCCGGACAGTCAGCTTCCACTGTGAATGTCGTGATGGAGCGCTTTGGTGATTCCATCTGGTCGACGTTTGCCGGATTATTTGCTGCGATCGTGCTGATGTTTGTTAACAGTATCCTGGAAATCCGATTCAATCGACTGACCGACAGCCGCACGCATGTGCGCGACATGGTCGCCCGCGCAAAACGCGAACTTGGATTGGCATCTCAACGGTCGGAGGGCACGACCTGATGTTGCCAAAACGTCGCCTCGCGCTGCAACTCACCCCGCTGCTGGATTTGCTGCTGATCGTGATGTTCTCACAGTATATTGAGAACCGTCATCGGTCCGTCGCTGCGCAGGAAACGCTGGCAGCCCGGGAAAAAGAGATGGACACGCGGCTGGCTGCAGAAGACGCACGCATGGAACAACGCAGGCTGGCATTGGAAAAGGATGTCGCCGATCAAAAAGCTTCATTGGCGGAACTCGCCAGGACGTACGACGAGAAATTTCGCAGCATTGTCAATCAGCATCATCAGATCGGTTCAATTCTGGCTGAATCACTCAATCTTCCCGGCAACGTCATAGCCGAAGTCCTCAAATTGCGGACATCCGGTTCGTCCGACGATGCCAAACGATTGCAGGACGCCGCTGAACGACTCCAGAAACTTATGCAGGCCCGTGGTGAAGAAATTTTTCGCTTTATGCTGCAGGTTGATGAAATGCAGAAGCATGTGACGATCTGGGAAATTCACGTTCAGGAGAACGGTCAGGCCTTCATCACCGACAGCCAACAGTCGTTTGTGACAGATTTTTCCAGTGACGCAGAACTGGCGGCGCGACTCTTTGAATCCAGCAAATCGTTTTCTGAGCCAAAATCGTTGATCGTGGTGTTGCTGACCTGGAGCGACGCCCAGGCAGTGGCTCGCCGCAGGGCCACTGATGCCATGCCGTTGCTGATGGAACAACTTCGCAGAGACGCAGGCGGCACGCGCTGGTATGATTTCTCAATCATTGGTTATCGTGCGCAGGGGTCACTATTCAATTCAGCCAAACCACAGACGCCCTAATCCCTTGTCCTGTCTGAAAAATTGCTTCCGAGGTCAGTGATGTCGAAAAATGAAAAAGTGCCGCTCCCAGGGAGAATTGTTCGTGGCACATCACGCGCCGGGATGGGCGGAGGCGCGCTGCTGATCGGCCTGGCATTGTTCCTGTTGTTCCGAGGCTTCGGGCCGGGTGGGACTGGTTCGAGCGGTTCCGGTACTGGAGAGGGCTCAACTTCACCCAGCACTGCCAGGGCATCAGTGCCCGGGGACGAAACAAGCGAGACCAATGACTCGAGCCTGGCCGCTCCTGATCCGATCATCGGCGGCCTCACGGAAGATGAACGCAAAGCGCTCTCCGGCAACATTCTCACCGTGCTGATCGATGATTACCAGTACCTGATCGAATTGCCAGGCACACCCGTAACCATCCTTCGCCCCGCTGAACTCTCTCGTATCGTGAAATTAGCGTCGCTGGCCAAAGGTGACTCAAACGGGATCAAAGTCCGCGTCCTGATCCGCGAGAGCGCTCGGGCATCTGCCGAAAAACAGCTTCAAGCCGACCTCGAACACAGCGGCATTCACCGCGACGCGATCATGATCACCAGCGAGTTTGTGCCATAGAACAAGAATGCAAACCTGGACTTCGCGCGTCAAGAAATGAGTCAGGCGAGCGGAGTGGCGTGAGCCCTCCGGTACATCGTTTTTGTACCGGCAGGCTGACGCATGCCGCTCGCCAATTCTCTCAATCATCACCGCGTGGAGTGTCGCAACATCTCTTTCGACTGTGACAGCCCCCTCAATTGACAGCGTCTTCAGCTGGTTTGGCTGCGTCACCTTCCGCTGGCTTTGCAGCATCGGTTTCCGCTGGCTTTGCTTCACCTGCCGCATCATCCGGCTTTGCTTCCGTGTCATTGCCCTTCAGCGCCGCTTCGTATTCCTTCAGCGACGCTTCTAATTGCTCTTTCATATCAGCGCCGGCAATTTCAACGGCCTTCTTCTGAATCGCAATCGCGTCTTCAGTGTTGCCCTTTTTGAACAGGACGCGACCAACGGTGTCCAGGATCGAGGCATCCTTTGATTCGGTGAGTTCTTCAGCACGTTTTGCTGCGGTGAGTGCCAGGTCCAGATCCGGTCCAGGCCCTTCGACGCCGGTAGCGAGCATCCATGCCAGCTGATTGAGCTCCATAGCGCTGTCATTTGATGCTTTGATCATCACTTCAGCCGCTTTGTTCGCTTCGTCAAACATTTCGCCTTTCAGCAGAAACTGAAATCGAGCCTGTTTGAACTGGGCGTTCTCCGGAAATTTTTCGATCAACTGATCGATCAATGCAACGGCCGTTTTGAAGTCTTCCTTTTGGAGAGCCGCTTGAATCTGCGGGCCAATCTCCTGCATGACCTTATCGGCTTCCTGTTCTGCAAGAAGTGCAGCTCGAGCTGCGGTAGGGTCCCAAGTCCCATCCACCACCTGTTTCAGCGGATCGTCGATGGACGCGGGATGCCCGATCCATTCCACATTCCCGCTTTTTCCCACGATAAACGCGCACGGAATTCCGTTCTGACCGGCGGCCTGCATATACGCAGCGTTGGTCTGGCGATTTTCATCAAGGGCGATCGTATATGTGATTACCTCTGACCACAATTTACCATCGCGGGAATTCTGTCCCATGAACTCCGTAACAACTTCTTCTTCTTCGGCACTGACACCGATGAATTTCACTTTGTCACCATACTCTGTTTGCAGTGATGCGATATGCGGCATACCCGCAAGACATGGCCCACACCAGGTAGCCCAGAATTCAACGACGTAAACTTGATCGCTTGTAAATCCTTCGACCGGATCTCCCTTTACCCATTTCGCAATAGAAATCGGTGGAGCAGCATCTCCGATCGTCAGTCCTGCGGTTGGACCTGGCTCATCGGCAGGACTCGGCACATCCGCAGGAACGACGTTAACCGCAGCTACCGTATCAGTTGCCGGGGTTGGTTCAACAAGATCCAGCTTCGAAGGGGTGTCTGATTCTGCTTCATTTGTTGAGGCAACTGCGGCTGCATTTGGCTCAACGGATTTTGTGTCGCCAACATTTGCAGACGGTGCTTCACCTTCACCGCATCCAATTACAACACACGACAATCCTGCCAGTGCAGTCGCCATCACAAATTTACGCATTGCATTGTTTCCAAATCAAAACATGATCTGACGCATGCGGCAAACAGCCCCCTTGCGCCACCGAAACACTTCAGCGGCATGCGTGTATTGGAATCATACGGCCACGCGCCGCAAATTCCTATCCAACAGAAAAAAAACTCGTTTATATTCTGCGCGGGCCTGACCGGAGCATTTTCTTGTAGCCGAAGCCGTGAGACTTCGGGGTGAATCATGGCACGGCTCCGAATCCTGACGAATCCGGCTACTCCTCATTGCAGACCGCGCGAGGTACGAACGCGTGCCCAGCGGGCCGCGATTGTTCTATTTGAAATTTCAAATTTCCTGACTCTACTGGATTCTATGTGCTGACTGTTTGAACCACGAATGAACACGAATCAACCCCAACGCGAGCTTCGCCCGCAACCCATGGTTGAAGACGAAACTCAGGAAGATTTGCGACGGGAAAATAAAAAGCAGAAAAATTGATAGCAGAAAAATGTCGGCATTCTGCATCTTGCATTCTTTGCAGAGAAATGAATGGCACAAAAGACTTCAACACTTGT
>JAYSPO010000485.1:0-1007 GCA_043722015.1 Candidatus Kuenenia sp.
GTGCTGGACAGGTTTCTGTCCAGCCATCATCGCACCGACTCCTCGGCAAGGTACTCGTGGCGGAGACGGAAGTCACTCTTGAGAGTATGGAAAAGTGACCATTTGGCCGGTCTTTGGCCTGTTCCATCACGTCTTCATCCGCTCCTCGGTTCCAACCCCCCCGTGGAATACCTTACCTGCATGTCAAAGCTCCACGGGTAGAGAGACTGCCGACGGTTTTAACGGCATCAGCGGCTTCAGGAAACAAACACGAACCTCTGTGCATCAGCGAAGAAATGCTCGCTGCAATGCACGGCTGGAAACGCCGTCACCTCGCCGATGTGAAAAAGCAGATTGTGAAGCCCGAAGCGGGGCTACCGACCGATATTTTTGACGCATCGTTTCGACAAACCAGACAATCTGATCGACAACGCTTCGAAGGGCTGTCACGCCGCGCAGTCAAAACGACAACACATTCCCTGCGGCGAAGCTAAAGGACAGGTCGCGACCGCAACGTAAAAATGCTCCCGACCAATTCACTCAGGTGGGCGTGTCCGTTGGTTCTTCGCGATTTGTCGAATCGGGATCGTCAGCATCGGGGAGATTCCTTGGCGACAAGACCGTGCAGCAGGCTTGATCCGGTGCTCGATGACTAATTGACGATTGCTACATACTGGCGTTGTCCGGAAGATTGCTCCTGGAAGAGGCCGAACGGTTCGGACCACTCTGAATATTTGCAATCTCACTTATCGGCAGGAAGAATTGCATACGGGCACCGTGTGGAAGACGGAATCGTTTCATGAACCGATCCTCTGGCGACACGTGTCCTGGGACCCGCGATCCCCGGACCGGGACGTCAAAGAGCAGTCGCCGTGGGGCCGGCTCTTCTATCGTCGCATCAAGACAGACAAGACATTCTACCGTCCAATGAATCGCACAGTGCATACTCACATCAGGAGCATCATGCCCGAGAATCCACTTCCCAATGATCCCGTTTTCTATCGAGGAGGATCACGGCCAAACAATCG
>JAYSPO010000486.1:0-3162 GCA_043722015.1 Candidatus Kuenenia sp.
ACAGTCCTTTCCGGCAGAAAGGACCTACCAAACACAGTCCTTTCCGGCAGAAAGGACCTACCAAACACAGTCCTTTCCGGCAGAAAGGACCTACTTTAACAATCATCCGCGACTACACCCTCATATCACGGGTTCAGCCATTCGAGGCGGGTGACGTCACATTCGTCTTAATGAAATGCTGGAGCGCATACAGGCACCAGGTACGATACCAGTTCTCCGGAGGCACGGGGCTGCTGGCCACAACCTCGGTAAAGGTTTCAGACCATTCGTCTCGTACCCATTCCTCAAACGGAAATCGGAATCCTCGCTTAGGCTGCGTCCGGATCCATGGTGGAATTTCCGGGACTGCATCCAGCAGCATTCTCTTTCCGGGAGCAAGTCTTTGCGTTGCGGAAATCTGGCTGACCGCGTCCACAAGGGCGCGATCCACAAATGGCACTCTCAGCTCCAGGCCCCACCGCATACTCATCACATCGCTGTCTCGCAGCAGTTGATTCTGCATATATCCGCTGATCTCACACGCACTGATCTGGTCGGCAATTGTGGGTTGCCGAAGGATGCCAGTCCAGCAATTGTGTGAGTGTGATTCCTGGGCGTACTGCAGTCCAAGCCAGTCCCGAACCAGGATCAGCGCTTCTGACTCGGTAAAGAACCCCCGCATCGCGGACCAGGCATCCGGGACGGTTCCTGGTGAAGACAGGAATTCGGAGAATCGCCGAAGACGAGGTCCGCCCGCCACACGCGAATAGAACCGTGAGGCGGTATGGCTTCCGGGCATCATTTGAGCCAGCCGATGGAGCTGCAGCAGCCTCGGGATTTTCTGGAACGAAGGATACCCACAAAAGAGTTCATCTCCGCCAAGGCCGGAAAGCACAACCTTCATCCCCGCCTGATGAGCCATTCGCGAAACGCAATACGTATTAAAACCGTCGTTGCTTGGCTGATCCATCGCGTGCAGGTATCCCTCGACCAGCGACTGTCCTTCTTCTGCCGTCATGCGCCAATCGGTGTGTGCTGTGTGAAAGTGCTTTGCGGTGCGATCTGCCAGTGCTCCTTCGTTGAAGCGTGAATCATCAAAAGAAATGCACAGCGTTCGCAAATCGTTGTGCCCCTGCGAACGAGCCAGAGCCAGAAGTGCCGTACTGTCAATTCCGCCACTCAGAAAAATCCCAACCGGAACGTCGCTGACAAAATGACGTGCAACCGATTCTTCCAAAGCCTTGCGAGTCAGGCGAGCTGCTTCCTGCGTCGAAAATTCTTCCGTCTGAAACTGCAGCTGCCAGAACGAACGGACTGAATATTCTCCGGCACGCCACGTCAGACAACAACCGGCCCCAAGGACTTCCACGCCTGCAATCAGCGTCGATGGTTCCTGAACTGAGCCAAACCGCAGGAAGTCAAACACGGCTTCCGGATTCAAATTCACCGAGCCCAGTTTTGTGGCGAGCAGGGCTCTCAATTCCGATGCAAAAGCTATTGTCGCTCCTGCCCGCCAGAAATACAAAGGTTTAATTCCCAGTGGGTCCCGAGCCAGAAAGAGTGTCTGTTCGGCAGAATCCCAGACGGCAAACGCAAACATTCCCTGCAACCGTTCGACACAGCGATCGCCACAAGTCGCATACAACGCCAGTAGCACTTCAGTGTCAGACCCTGTGCGAAACACCTGTCCCGCACTCTCCAGTTCAGTTCTCAGTTGTCGAAAGTTATAGATCTCGCCGTTGAAAACAATCGAGTACCGACCGTCAGCCGTGGACATTGGCTGGTGACCCAGCGGCGACAAGTCCAGAATCGCCAGCCGTGTATGCACCAGCACCACACCGGAACCAGGCACGGAAACGCCTGAGTCATCCGGACCTCGGTGTTTCAGCAGCGGAATCAACGCTGCTCCTGCTTCCAGAAGGTCGTCATTTGATCCGGACAAACCGGCGATGCCTGCCAGACCGCACATGGGTTAATCATCTCCGGCGGATGAGGGTAAAGCCGCGAGACGATGATAGACAGCATGGTACTGTCGAGCAATTTGCTCGGCATCAAATCGTCGTGCATTCACGAATCCATTCAGGATCAACTCCTGTCGAAACGCTGCGTCTTCCAGAACTCTCAAAACGCCCGCCCGAATCGACGCGACGTCCAGCGGATTGACAAGACAGGCTCCATCGCCGGCGACTTCGGGCATCGAACTCAGGTTCGATGTGACCACCGGTCTTCCGACCCTTTGTCCTTCCACGATGGGCATTCCAAATCCCTCGTACGTCGATGGGAAAAGTACAATATCCGCCAGATGATACTGACGCCGCATTTGCTCATCACTCAGCTCAAAATAATTCTCAAAGGAAATCTGATGCGAAGTCAGTGCCTCGCGCGTTTGCATGTTCAGTTTCCCGATGACAACCAGCGTACATGGAATCCCCGACAGAGCTTCAATGGATCGTAACAGGTTCTTGTTGGGAGCCGTCCCAATCTGAAGGATTCTTGGTGATTCGGTATTCATCTCCCTGGGGCTCGGTTGAAAAGCATCCGATACAGCCACTGGAACCACAATGACTTTGTCGGCAGCACAGCCCGTCAGGGCCACGATCTCTTGACGTGCAGACTCGGAAATCGTGGTGACGACAGTTGCCGATCTGACCGGAAGATCAAGCCAGATTTTTTTTAATAACCAACGTCGCAGCCCCGGTTCTCGATGCAGAAATCCACAGTCCAGCACCGTGAGTATCGTGCAACGCCGTGACAGACCAATGGCGACGAAGTTTGTATCGCCAGTCACATGATTCACGTGTCCCTGATGCCAAATCGCATCCAGACAAATCCAAAGCCGCCGAAAGAGACCGTTGCTCTGGCACGGAGCAATCCTCACCACAGCGTCAATTTCATCCTGCAGCCGGCTCCGTACATCGTCAAAGATGAATTCCAGGCTGAAGTTGGCATTCGGTCGCCGCTTTCGCTGAAAGTAGACGACCTGGATTCGTTTCTGTGGTACGTCAATCATAAAGATGCCGCGATCAACGATTCTTTCATCGGGACTGTCGTTCTCATCGTGGGATAAGCTTCCAGCTTGTCATTAGCTAGTGTCTGTTCTCAAATGTGTTTGAGCATACGAAAAGCTGGTTAATCAAGAAAAAGGCTCCGCGAAGATGAGGTGGGAAACCGTAGAGTTGATTG
>JAYSPO010000487.1:0-1133 GCA_043722015.1 Candidatus Kuenenia sp.
CGATGTTCTTCCAGATGTGTCAGGCGACTGGCGGTACGTTGCTGTTTGATCTGGACTTGTACCGCGAGCTGACACCGGCAGCCCGGCGACTGTTCCTCAAACTGAAGGATCGGTTCTGGCGATCGAAACAGGTTTTCATGAACGTTGATGATCTGACGATCAACGGACTCGGATTCTCGGCGAACCGCCCGCTCAAAAAACGGAAGTTCGATCTCACCGCCTGCATCCGCGAGTTGCTCCAGCACGGGATCATCGAACTCGGCAGGGGACAGACCGACCCCAAGCAACTGTTTCTCAAGCGGGGAAAGGGCACGTACGTCGTCCGATTCTTCGAGGGCACATACTTCCGCCGGCCGCTGGCCGAACGCACTCAGGCTCAATTGCAGGCGATTGCGGACGATCCGCTCTACCAGCCGCTGCGGGCGATCGGCGTCGATGAGGCGGGCATCCGGCGAGTTTTCAAGCAATGCAGCAGGGGACTGATCCAACGCTGGATTCGCGTCACCGATACGGCGATGCACGAACAGCCGCACGGTTTTCCCGGCTTCAAGTCGTCACCGGCTGCATTCTTCATGGATGCGATCCAGAACGATCGGATGCCGCCGGACTGGATCTACGCCCACGAAAAGGAGCAGAAACGTCGCCAGTGGGAGAGTGATCGACAAACAATGGCGAGTGACGAGGCATCGCTGCGGACTCGGTATCACGCCGAACGGACGGTGGCACTGGAGACATACCTGTTGTCACCGGATGGACGGTCACACTACCTGGCATATTTTCCAACGTTCCTGGAGTTCTACCGGACCGTAGATCCGGATCGATTCCAGGACTCTGCCCGCAACGCTGCCACCGGCAAAGTGGAGCGAGAACATTTTGAGTTTCCGGACTTCGGTGTCTGGCTGCTGGACCAACATTCCACCCACGCCTGACATGACGCTGACTATCGGTGATCGCCGGACCTTTTTTCCCGTCAACTATCGGCGATTGCCGGACCAACTATCGGTGATCGCCGGACCTTTTTCGGGATGGCAAATCCCGTTCATGGCCTCCAGACGCCATTCGTCACGCTCCCGCATTGTCGCTACAAAGCGTCTTTCAAAGCACTCTCTGTTAAGGCAAAGACGAACGGGCTA
>JAYSPO010000488.1:0-2062 GCA_043722015.1 Candidatus Kuenenia sp.
AATTGCGTTGCATCGTGATAGCATCGAGTTTTGGGTGAGCGACGAGTGCGGATTCGGTGAAATCACCGATCAGAGCACACGGAGGGCTGACGCCCTGCCGCTCGCCGGGAGACAGACTTCTGGTGTTCCACTTATCGTGATTCAGAAATCAGATTCGCCTTCACAAAGTCCTCGTTGATTGTCACACCGAGACCGGGGCCATCAGGGACCGTGATGCGTCCGTTGATTGCCTGGACCTTTTCGTGCGTCAGTTCATGACGCAATGGCGAGTCGTCCACACAGTCTTCAAACAGGAACGCATCGCGACAGGTACTCAGCCAATGCAGGCTCGCAGCAGCGGTCAGCGGACTTGTGTAGCAGTGATTGCAAAGACGCGCGCCGATCTCTTCGACTCGATTGCGGATGTACGCTGCTTCGGTGAATCCGTTGCGCGACAAATCGACCTGATACACATCCAGAGCCTGGCGATCAATGAACGGTCGGAATGATTCCCGCCCGCATTCACCTTCACCGGATGCTATCGGAACCGGAGATCGCCCGCGGAGCCACACATAGCCTTCCACATCGTCTTCCCGGAGCGGTTCTTCGAGCCAACCGATGTTGAAGTCCCTGAACTTTTCCGCGCGTTGCAATGCAGTACGCGCATCCCAGATGCAGCCGGCATCAATCAGCAACGTGGCATCATCGCCGAGTCCCCGCCGGGCTCCACGCACGAGGTCCAGATCCACGGCTTCGCTTTCACCCATCGGTTCCCAGCCGAATTTTACGGCCTGATATCCGGCGGCAATCCAGCGTTGCCCGATGTCATGGGTTTCTTTGCCATCGCGTCCAAACAGAATTGAGGCGTAGGCTTTGATCGAGGAATGTTGTTTTCCACCCAGCAGGCAGTGGATCGGCTGCTGAAAAAACTTACCCTTCAGATCCCAGAGCGCCATATCCACCGCAGCCATTGCCGTAATGCCAACACCCGTGCGTCCGAAGTACATCGTGCGACGATACATCTTCTGCCACAGGCGTTCTGACTCCAGTGGATTTTCACCCAGCAGCAGCAGACGCAGACCACACGCAATATTGTGACTGAACGGTGCGTCGATGATCGCCTTGACGACTTCCGGGGACGAATCGGCTTCGCCCACGCCTTCCAGCCCGGTGTCTGTGCGGATTCGAACAATGACGGAGTCCTGACTGCTGGCTGTCTTGGCCTCGACAGATTTGACACGGATAATCTGACAGACGACTTCGATAATCTTCATGGAATATGGTTTTCTGCGAACGAAATGACGGTCGTAGGGTGTCTGCAGCGGAGCGAAACACACCCAAGCGGATTACAGTCTATGTCGAGTGGCCTCTTCAATCCAGAACGGCGATGGCATCAATCTCGATATGGATCGACGCCATCGGAAAGCTGACTCCAACCAGGGTGTTCACCGGATAATCATCGCCAAAGAATTCGTGATAGATGTCGATTTGTTCGCCTTCAAACGGATGCCACTTGTACGGGTCCGCCACAAACATGGTGAGTTTGCAGATATCTGCAGGCTTACCGCCTTCCGCCTTGACCATTCGCGTGATGCGATCAAGCACAACACGGAGCTGTTCCATCGGGCTGCCGTCCTGCGCCGGTGATCCATTGGCAGTACATCCGGAAATAAACAGCATGTTGCCCGCGCGAACTCCGCGACTGTAATGCGGACCGGATGGATAAATGTCCTCAAACGCGATTCGTCGTTTTTCCATGTTCCGCTCCTGTCGTTCCTGTGTCACACTACTCTACCAGTCGCGTGTTGAATTGGCTACCAGATCAGCACGTCAAATATTGCCAGGGGTGCAGTCGCCGATTTCGGTAGGTCCTGCTTGCCGAGCAGGACTTCGCGGCCACGCCGCGACCAGCGACGAGTCGAGGTCGAAAGGATGGCCACGCGGCGACGTGGAGCAGATGTGCGACCCATGGCGGTTCGCCTTGCGGCGAAAGTCCTTTCCGGCAGACTCATCCTTACCCACATTTTTTCATACAGAACGCATGAATCGCGGTGTTTGTCATCCGAAGCGAGGTCTCCCTCCA
>JAYSPO010000489.1:0-12316 GCA_043722015.1 Candidatus Kuenenia sp.
CTCGCCGTTAAACTAAAAAACTTCTGCACTAATGCTTAGCTCTCCATCTACTTCACCAACGGCACGAGGCCGTTGGGGTCGAATCTGGGACAGTCGAAATAAGCCCATGTCGCGGGTTGGCTGATGAAACCGCCATTTCCTGGCCCCTCCTTAACCCTTCTTCACAGCGGGCGCAGACAGCGGATCTTCGGGCCAGGCATGTTTTGGGTAGCGGCGTTTGAGTTCTTTCCGGACGTCGGGATAGGTGTTCGCCCAGAAGCTGGCAAGGTCGTCTGTCACCTGTTGAGGCCTCATGTTCGGGGCCAGCAGATGTAACAGCACAGGAATGCGCCCGCCCGCGATCCGCGGCGTCTGTTTTAGTCCAAACACTTCCTGAATTCGGACCGGGAGGACCGGCGGACGATCAGCCTCATACACCAGGCGAATGCGGCTGCCGCTCGGAACGGTGATGCGTTCCGGAGCTTCACGTTCAATCGTCTGTACCTGCGCGTAGTCAAGTTTTGACTGCAATGTGGCGAGCCACGGCGCTGATTTGAGTTCGGAAAACGCACGGCGTCCCTGACAGAGATCACGTAACACATCCCGCAGCAGCGCGTCGTCGAACGGTGGCAGTGCCAGCTCAGGCATCCAATTGCAGAGACAACGCCCGCGGGCTACAAAGCTGTCAAACTCTTCGTCGTGGTGCGGCATCACGACTTCCATTTGACTCTGCGCAGCCTGAAACAGGACGTCCGCCGCAGAGACCGTATCGACAATTGAAGTGGGTGTCTCTTCCAGCACCAGATCATCAAACGAAATTCGCCGCCGCGCGACAACCTGCTTCTGCGTCGGATGAAAGAACATTTCATCGCCGACACACATCAACGATTCGGGCAACCATTCACGCAGAACTTCCGAAGCCTGACGAACGGTGGCTTCTGATCCCGCACCGTCAATATCGACACACAGGAAATACGGCGATTTCTGAACCGCAGACCGTGGTCCCAGCCGCACACCTCGACCACCAACCATCAGACCTTTATCGCCGGTCGCATCACGCCGTTTCGCAACTCGATCAGGAAAACCAGCAACCAATGCCCGCAGCAGAGCTTCGTCCGCATCGTCTGGCGTCATGGCGTTTTGCGCCGCCGATGGATCAGCCGACACGGATGCATCACGCAACGCGGACGTCAACTGCTTCGCGACCTGAGTCAACGTTTTGACCGCACCGCGATTGATTTCCCCGCAGAGCGAATGACTTTGTCCAGTTGCCAGATAAACTTCGACAGCGTGCAGGCGATCCAGCACATCGGAACGTGACCGATGGATGGCGGTCGTTCTGATGGTTGCGCCACGATCAGGCCGAACAACAGGCTGGCTTCGAAGAAACGGATCGCGCTCGGACAGCAGAGCTGCCATGAGTGCAGCTCGGTCCGACTGACCAAATCGTTGAGCTTCCACCAGCAACCGGGCGATTCGCGGCCCGAGAGGAATGCGCACCAGCCGTCGGCCAAGGCTGGTGATACCGCCCTCATCAATCGCTCCCAAAAGCTTGAGTAGTTTTTGCGCGTGCTCAACGGACGCGGCTGGCGGAACTTCAAACCACGGGAATGCTGCAATATCGGTTTCACCCCAGTCATAAAGTCGCAGGATGGCGGAAGACAGATCGACCCTATGCAACTCTGCAACTTCAAAATCCGGACGGCGGCGTTGTGTCGCTTCGTCCCACAATCGCAGACAGATTCCCGGTTGCGTTCTTCCGGCGCGACCGGCACGCTGGTCCGTTGATGCCTTTGAAACGGGCGAAAGTTCCAGACGGTCCAGACCGATATCCGCGTCAAACTGCATCTGGCGCGCCAGACCAGTGTCCACAACAGCTGTGACGCCTTCGATGGTCACTGATGTTTCGGCCACATTCGTCGATAAGACGATTTTTCGCTGATCACACGGAGCCAGCACGCGGTCCTGGTCTTCGGGTGTCATGTCACCAAACAACGTGAAGACTGCCAGGTTGTGACGTCGGAGCAGTGGTTCCAGTATGCTGCGTGTGCGCAGGATTTCACCGACGCCTGGAAGAAACACGAGCACGTCGCCGTCTGTCTGCGGCAATACCTGCTCGATACCGCCTGTCACCAGTTCTGTGATCTGCTGACGGTCGATTTTACGCAGGTAGCTGATGCGAACCGGATGTAGCCTTCCCTCGCTCTCCACGATCGGACAATCACCGAGATAGCGAGCGATGCCAGCCGGATCGAGTGTCGCCGACATCGCCACAATTTTGAGATCCGGACGCACTGTCTGCTGGACGCGCCGCACCATTGCCAGTGCCAGATCGCTGTCCAGACTTCGTTCGTGAAACTCATCAAAGACAACCACGGCAATGTCATCCAGAAACGGATCGTCCTGCAGTCGCCGCAGCAGGACGCCTTCGGTCACGACCAGAATCTGCGTGTTGCGGCTGACAGATTCTTCGAAGCGAACCCGGTAGCCGATGGTCTGGCCGACACGCTCCCCGAGTTCAAACGCCATCCGTCGGGCAGCGGTGCGAGCGGCAATCCGGCGCGGTTCCAGCATCACGATTTGCCCGTACTGCTTTGACAAAGTCTGCAGGATTGCCGGTGGCACGCGCGTCGTCTTACCGGCACCTGCCGGAGCCCGCAAGACGACGGAATTCGATGCCAATAACGCGGCGACCACCTGTGGCAGAACAGTATCGATGGGAAGCGACTTGAGCATGCTGAAAACGATCTACTTCCTTGCCGCGAGGCGGGCATCATGCCAGACTGTGGCAGATTCTGACCTGGATGATCAGAATGTTATACTCCACGCGGTCAGGATTGAGAGCATTGGCGCGCGGCGTGCGTCAGCTTGCCGGTACAAGAACAAGGTACCGGAGGGCTCACGCCACTCCGCTCGCCGGACTCATTTCTGGTCACGCGGAGTATAGCTTTCCTTCAAGTTTTCGACAGTGCATTTGTTTTATAAGGTCTTATGCGATGAGCCAGCCCTTCGGATCGAATCCCGATTCAAATAATCCGTTTTCTCCACCTCAGGATATTCAATACTCTCAACGCCCCGCACTAAAACCCACGATGGCAACGGTATTTGGGATCCTCAATCTTGTCTTTGGCGGGATGTCAATTCTTGGGCAGGGTTTCGGACTGATCATGCTGTTCTTCCTGCGTGAGAAAATTGAAGAAATTTCTAAGCAACCCATTCCCTTTCCAGGTCCCTTGCAATGGGTAGGAACGGGAATTCAGATATTGCTGACAGGCTGGTTGATCTACAGCGGCGTCCGCGTGTTAGGTGGCACCATGTCAGGCCGCAGTGCGTTTCTCGCATACTGTATTGGATCATTGATCATTCGGCCTTTCATTGTGGCGATCAATCTGTTCGCACAGTACGACCAGATCCAACAGCAGATCGCGGCTGGCGGTGCTCAACTCCCGCCGGCGGCGGCAATCGGGATCGTGGTCGGCGGAGGATTGTTTGCACTGGTACTCGCGGAAATCTATGAAGTCGCCGGGTTCTTTGTCATGCGATCAAAAAACGTGACCCAACAATTCCAGGCATGGGACGAAGTTGTCAATGGCGCACGCAGCAATCAAACCTTCAATTTCAATTGACAGGATACCTTTCATGAAAACCACCCTCTGCTCAATCGCTCTCCTGATCATCCGGACGATTGCTTCTGCCACTGCGGATGATGCAGCCTTCGCGAAGTGGGAAAAAGACATCGCCGCCATTGAAGCAAAGATCCAGTCCGGTGAATCGCCGCAGGGGAGTATTCTGTTTGTCGGAAGTTCCAGTATCCGGCTCTGGAAACTGAAAGGGTCGTTTCCCGCACATGTGACATCAAATCATGGCTTCGGTGGTTCGCAAATGGCCGACAGCGTGCATTTCTTTGAACGCATCGTCACGCCCGTGAAGCCCTCAGTGATTGTGATTTACGCCGGTGACAACGATATCGCTCAGAAGAAGACACCGCAGGTCGTCGCCGACGACTTCGCACAGTTCACCGCGAAGGTGAAGGAACAGCTGCCAGAATGTCGTAAAGTGATCTTTGTGGCAATCAAACCCAGCGTCAAACGCTGGGCTTTGGCGGACAAGATCAAAGCCACGAATCAACTGATCCGGACAAACTGCGAAAAAGATGAGCGGCTGCATTTCCTGGACGTCTGGACGCCAATGCTCGACACCAACGGGCAGCCTCGACCGGAGCTGCTCCTTGAAGACGGTCTGCACATGAACGCGGCTGGCTATCAGATCTGGAATAACGCATTGGAAGCGATTTTGTAGTTCGATGGCGGAATGATCGTAGGTAGGATGGACATTCATGTCCGTCGCTTGGCCACTAAACATCGCCGAAGCCGAGGTGATTGTGCCCTGACAGCCGTTCGACAATGCGACGTTGCCTGGCCAATCTCTCGGACATGAATGTCCAAGCTACAGGAATCGCAGCCAACGTTGCGGACACCTTTTTCAGCGTGCGATCGGTTTTGTTGAGTCGATCACCAATGCCGTGACTCCGGACA
Source organism: Candidatus Kuenenia sp. (assembly GCA_043722015.1). Classification (GTDB taxonomy): domain Bacteria; phylum Planctomycetota; class Planctomycetia; order Planctomycetales; family Planctomycetaceae; genus SXXK01. The sequence continues at coordinate 4,515 of JAYSPO010000489.1, forward strand.
GGGCGAACACCGCAGTGCAGAACGCGAATAGGGTATTCCATTGCGACAGAGATGGGGTTTCACCGAGGATTGCGTCGTAAAGTGGGGTGGCGACGGCGGCACCGAAGTTGCCGTGCATATTGGCCCAGCCCATAATTGACGCGGTGTACTTGCCACCGACATCCTGGGAATACGCCCACATCGCCGGGACGCCCAGATCACAACTGAAGGTGGCGATACTGAGTCCAAGGATAATCATCCACGGCAGCCAGCGCGAACCGGGATCCGGGACATAGAGCAGACCGAGGATCAGACACAGACCGTAACCGCAGGCGGCTGTGAATCGTGTGGCTGTGACTGGCAGGCATCGACCCCATTTCAGGCCAAAACGCCGGGCTGCAACGTCGGTCCACCAGCCACCGCAGAACATCCCGACGATTCCGGCTGCAGTTGGAATGGCGGTCATCAGGGCTTGCTCCTGCAGCGGCACTTGATGCACATTTCCCAGATATCTAGGGAGCCATGTCACAACAAACAGCCAGCCAATGTTCGTGAAGAACTGTGTCAGCGAGTTTCCCCACAAACTGATGCTGGTCAGCACGGGAATCATGGGAAACCGTTGACTTTCATAGGTGCACTCATCTGTTTTTTCTGAACGACTTCTTTCATCTGCTTCGTTTGAGCGGGCTGCTTCAATCACTGCATATGGATTACCTGCTCCATGTGATTCATCAACTCCGGATTGTCTATGAGCTTCCCTGACCGGAACGATCCCGGAAACAACCGGTGGTGGGGCCGAGATCAGTTCGCGCTCAGCCTCGTTGCACAGCGGATGATCGCGAGGCGTATTGCGACAAATCCAGGCAAACACAAAAGCGACAAGAATTCCCAGCAGACCATACAGGATGAGAACAGGTCGCCAGTTTGCGGCGAAAGCGATCATGAGGTACGCAGTCAGGATTGGAGCGAGGACGGCCCCTGATCGACCGCCCATCGCGACGATGGAACTCGCAAGCCCACGTCGCGCGACAGGAAACCAATGGCGGATCATCCCGGAGCAGACCGGGTACGCACCCGCCTGAGTTGCACCGCACAGAAATCGCAGCAGCAGCAGGATTCCGACCTGCGTGGTCACTCCGAGCAGACCCGTGAACAACGACCATCCAAGGATGTAGGCTGTCAACATGACTCGAGGTCCAAATCGATCGCTAAGCCAGCCCGCGGGAACCTGGCACAGAGCATAGGAAATGAAGAATGCGAAAAAGGAATAGCTCACCTGTGTCTGCGTCATCCCGAGATCAACTCGCATCGACTCCGCCGCAATTCCCATGGCATACCTGTCAAGGTACAACAAGCAAGCCACGATTGTCAGGAGTGCGACAACCACGATTCGAATAGATGTTGGGCGCATTATGAGGTCACTCCACAGGCCGTCCATTGGCCACGCTTGCAAACGGAAATCGGGACAATACGTTCCAGTGCGACCCGCGTCTGATTCTCTACATCCGTCAGCGGAAAACTTCCACGTTCGCGTCGCAGCAGCACAATGTCGGCCTGACGTCCCGCCTGCAGCATACCAAGCCGATCCTGAAGACGCATGGCTGCGGCAGGAGCGGACGTTGTCGCGCGAATGATCTGTTCGAGCGGCATGCCCAGGTACAGGAATTTGCTCATGGTCGTGGGAAGATCGATCACCGGGCCATGCAGATTGAACTGATGCAGGTCGGTGCTGATCGTGTCAGGCCAGAAACTGAATGTCTGACAGGCCGGTTCCGCAACTCTCCACACAAACGCGCCGACGCCGTGGCCGACATCGAACAGCACGCCCCGTTCGCGGGCTTCCAGCATCGCATCCAGCGGAGCGCCATGGTCGTCGAAGCCATGATCCGGATGCGGATGATAGAGATGCGTGTAGGTGTCACCGGGACGCAGCGCTTTCAGAACAGTTGCTGTTGGAATTTTGGAGGCAATGTGGTGGATCATACATGGGAGGCCGGTCAGCTCCGATGCCTCGAAGACCCCATGAAAACCGGCCAGTTCATTTTTCTCTTCGAAGTTCGCCAGCCCCGATGTCAGCCGCACCTTCATCCCGATGATCCGTTCGGGAAAACGCTTCACGCATTCGACCGCCGACGGAACATGGGCATGTCGCCCGTCGTTGAGATCGCCCATGTACGGCGGAAACTTCGGGTGTCCCTGAATGCAGCCAATCATCGAAATGTTGAGCAGCGCGAAGATATCCTCCTGTGCGGCTGGCATGATAAAGCGGGCCATGTTGGCGTATGTCAGCGAACCTGCGGTGCCCGTGTCGAGCATTGTCGTCACGCCGGTTCGCAGGCCGGCCTCAAACGGATCGATCGAATACAGCCCGATGCCGCTGAAGACATGCACATGCAGATCGATCAGACCAGGGGCCACGATCAAACCATCTGCGTCGATTACCTCTTCACCGTGTGATACCAGATTCGGACCGATCTCCTGAATCAGCCCGTTCGCGACACGAACATCGACTCGCTGCGCCGGACTTCCGGTGCCGTCATAAACGTCGCCATTTCGAATGAGCGTACCGTTGGGATTCATCGCATCAGCCGATCACGGTGAGATAACACAGCCTGCCGGATAGCCGCGATAATCTCTCCGGCATCTCCTGGCTGCAGACATTGGGAATAAAGAACTGCCCGGTCGGGCGACTGTTCGTCTTCAGCGAGAACGATTTTCCGCGACAGGTTTCTGAGTGCCAGCAGCAAACTGCGCACCCTCAGACCAGTCGGCTCCGAACCCGATTCGATTTGCAGATTTGGACAGGGCTGACCGTTCGGGCCATGCGAACATCGAGTGATGCGAAGTTCGGGCAAGTCACGAATGCCGTCGTAGATCGCGTCGATGGTCGCCTGCCAGTTTGCATTCTCGGCCGCATGATTTCGAGTCGCGTAGCGCTGCAAGGCCGCCATCACACCGACGATGGACTCTTTACTGACCTTCATCGATCGGCCAATGCCGTGTCGCGGCGGTCGTGACAACCAACCGTTTGCGATCCAGTGCTGCAGCGACCACGTCCCCTCGCGCACATCCATGTCGACCATCTGAACCCAGGCACTCCGAATCAGGTCCGCTCGACCGCACAGGATTCCGGAAGCCTGAGGTCCACCAAGATGCTTCCCGCCGCTGTACGCAACCAGATCCGCTCCGCACCTGCTGAAGGCAGTGAGATTCTCCACTGGTGGCAGCGCACAAGCTGCATCGACGATCAAAGGCAGTCCATGTCGGTGAGCCAGGTCAGACAGCGCCGCCAGATCAGGCCGTTCATCGACTCGCAGCCAAACAAACCCAAGGGCCGCTGTTCTCGGAGTGATTGCCTGTTCAATTTGCCGCAACGCCTCGGCCGCTCGATAGTCGATCAGAATCAGCTTTGCCCCGGACAGTCGAATCGCGTGGTCATAGTCAAACGGTCCGGGAATCGGAAAGATGATCTCGTTGCGCGGGCATGCGGAAACATCCGGCAGCTGATCCATGATCTCCGGCTGACTTCCGGCGAGGCACGCGGCCGCCGCCAGCGTCAGCGCAGCACCGGCTCCACAAGTCACAATGCCCGCTTCCGCTCCCGTGCATCGCGCGATGAGTGAACTCGCCGCAGTCAACAGATCGTCGATCTCGAAATACTGAGAACTGGCAGCGCTCATCGCGGCGATGACTTCCGGATGCGGACAACTGCCGCTCACGCGAGTCGCATAACCGACGGCGTTGATGATCGGATGAATGCCGAATTGTTCAAACATTTTGTCTGCTGATACCGCGCGATTGAGGATGGCACACTCGTTTAACCGCGTGGGCAACGCCCCTCGCTTCAAATTTCAAATTTCAAATCTCAAATAGAACACTCGCGGCCCGCCGGGCACACTCTACGAAATACAACTGTCCCGACTTCTCCGCGAAAACGCATTTGCCGGATTGACCACCATCATCCGGTGAATCTGATCGTCGGTCACGCCGCGTTTCCGCAGCAGCGGCACAAAGATCTCCAGCAGATACCCGTAACCCTTGCCGCCTGTGTATTTGAGATGATTCAGCATGCAGATGTCTTCCGACAGCAGCACGCGATCGACGAATCCTTCTTTGACAAGGGCCGCCACGTTGTCCGCGCGGACATACTCCGGTTGATAGTCGAGATAGCCGATATTATCGACTTCCAGATAAACGCCCTTCTCAGCAATTGGGAGCAGGTTCCTGACTCCGATGCGATCACCAAGGTGACCAATGATCACGCGCGACAGATCAGCGCCAAACTCCTCCAGCATCGCGATCTGTTCCATCGCCAGCGTTCCCCAGCGCGTCGTGTGCGTCGAAATCACAACACCCGTGCGCGCCTGAGCCAACGCGGCTGCACGAAAGACGCGCTCTTCCGCGGGGCTCACATGGTGGCGACCGGTGCCGATCTCTCCGATGAACCCGGCTCGAATCCCGGTATCTCCGACGCCGATCTCGATCTCTTTCACCAGGACCTCAGAGAGCTCCCGACTCGTCTTTTCCGCGACAATCGGCGGATACCCGAAATCGCGGTACCAGCCGCAGCCCATGACGACATTGATGCCTGTCCGCTGCGAAAATCGCACCAGCCGTTCCGGATCACGGCCGATCTCATCGAGCGTGACATCGCAGATCGTCCGACCACCGCGAGTTGTGAACTCAAGAATCTCCTGAGCCATCACGTCTTCGTCATCAATGACCAGTTGATAGCCGTAACTGCTGTAGTGATCCATCGCATCGAGAAACAAGTGCTCGTGCGGATACGTTACTCCCATCGCTTCAGGCCGGAGAATGCCCTGGACGGTGATCACTTCCCGTGAATTCCAATCGTCGCTCAACGTTCGTTCTCCTGCTGTGATCCTGCCGGTTCCGCAGATGCGGGTAATAATCCGGGGTGGCCGGGGTTGGAGCGAAGCGAAACCCCGGGGCTTCCTTCGCGTCGCTCAGTCCAGCCCCGGCCATCCACCACCGATTTCTGTTTGTGACAAAGCACTCGTCTTTTTCAGCGGAGTGCTTTATCGTGGTTCGGTCCTGCGAGATCAACATTCGCCGCCGTAAAATTGACGAATGCGTCAAATTGCTGAGACGCGCACGCACTCCTCTTCCGGCGAGCAGTGCGGCATCAGCTCACCAATATCCTGCCTCAAGAATTCCGAAAATTGCAGGACAGGAGTAAATTGCGACAGCAGCATGCCCAGCGCGGGCTTCGCCCGCAACCCAAAATGACAAACGCAAGGAACACTAATCGTCGCTGATCTGCGCTAATCCACTCCAATTGCACCATCAGTGAAGATTAGCGCCGATCAGTGTTCCCCAGTCCTTTTTGCCGGATTTGCGCGCTGCGCGAAGATTTTGAACGTTAGTAGTACGAAAAGTTTCTTTGCACATATACTGCGCTTGGTCAGGCGTGTGATCATTGTTGAGCGGCCTGCGTCGAGTTGCCGCTACAGGACAACATACCGGAGGGCTTACGCCGCTCCGCTCGCCGGGATTCATGCCGGGCCGCTTGGCGTTTAGCGTCGGCATATCGTATGAGGAGTTTCAGATGCTTCATCGTCGTGATGCAATGCTGCGACTGGGATCGGTGGGCTGCGGTGCGCTTTCGCTCCCGCAACTGCTGGCAATCGAGCAGGCCGCCACGACCCCGCCGAAACGATCCGCGCGCTCCTGCATTTTCCTATTCATGTGGGGCGGACAACCACAGCAGGATATGTGGGATATGAAGCCGGATGCTCCCGAAGGCATTCGCAGTCCTTTCAAGCCCATCGCGACGACCGTGTCTGGAATTACCCTCAGCGATCAAATGCCGCAAACGGCGCGGCAGGCCGACAAGCTCGCCATCATTCGCTCGTTGACTCACTCTGCCACAGACCACGGTGTGTCGGTGTATCACACTATGACCGGTCGAGCGATGAGCCCGCCGAGAATCTTTCCTTCGAATGGACGAACGCGAAGCGACTTCCCTTCGATCGGTTCGATGTTCTCATACCTCGGTGAGAAATCACCGATTCCTGCCAGCTTCAGCATTCCTCGCCCGGTTGCTCATGACGGATTGTATTACGCAGGCACGCACGCGGGATTTTTAGGATCTGCGCATGATCCCGTGGAACTCGGAGAAGTCTTCAATCACGTTCAAACGGGACCACGTCCGGATGCGGAAAAGTCCCGACTCCCGCTGGCACTTCCCGGCGACGTCTCCCTTGCGCGCCTGCAGGCCCGACGCGGACTACTCAGTCTGCTTGAAACAGAAGATCGTGCTATGCAGCGCGACGCATCAACCGTGGCGTTCGACGGAATTTACGAATCCGCTTATCGACTCATTCATGCCACAACGGTCAAAGATGCGTTGAATCTTGAACTTGAATCGCCTGAAGTTCGCGACCGATATGGCCGCAATGAATACGGTGAAAGTTTTCTCACCGCGCGACGACTTGTCGAAGCGGGCGTGCGGCTCGTCACAATCAACTGGATGTTCATCACACCACGGGCCAAGGTCTACAACGTGTGGGACGCACACGGCGGACTGAACGATCTGGAGCATGGCGAGACCGGCTACGGAATGCTGAAGGCCAACTACTGTCTGCCTGCCTTCGATCAGGCATACTCGGCCCTGCTGGAAGATCTCTCCGCACGCGGTCTGTTGGATGAGACGCTTGTGGCGTGTGTCGGTGAATTCGGACGCACGCCGAAGATTAATGCGGTCAATGGCCGCGATCATTGGCCGTTTTGCTATTCCGGAGTCCTGGCCGGCGGCGGTGTTCAGGGCGGAACCGTCTACGGCGCCAGCGACAAACAGGCGGCGTACGTCAAAGAGAACCCGGTGACTCCTGGTGACTATCTTGCCACCGTCTGTCAGGCCTGCGGTCTTGATCCGGCGCGCGAAGTTCGCGATCTCCAGGGACGACCTTTCAAAATCTGCGACGGCGAACCGATCTCGGCGATCCTGTAATTTCGCGGTGACACGGCAGTGGAAAGTCAAAAAAATGCGCATCGCCATCGGTGGAATCTCTCACGAAACGAGCACTTTCGTAAAGTCACCGACCACATTAAGGGACTTTGAGTCCGGGTTCGGGCTGTTTCGAGGTCAACAAATGATCGACCGCTTCACCGGCGCGAACATCTGTACGGGCGGATTCATTGATGGTGCTCAAAAACACGGCTTCGAAATTGTGCCACTGTTGTGGACCTTTGCCTATCCGAGCGGTCTGATTGTTCGCGAAGACTACGAATTACTCAAAGCCGAGTTCCTGCAGCGATTACAGGACGAAGAGACGTCCGGTGGCGCTGTGGATGGCGTGCTGCTCGATCTGCACGGTGCGATGGTCGTGGAAGGGATCGATGATTCAAGCTGGGTGCGCAGCACAAGAAACTCAGTGTATACATCGAATCAGAGAACGACGTCGTTCCCGTTTGAACATCATCTCTGAGTTTCTTGTGCCTGCGGCACCCAACTTCTCCGAAGTTGGGCCACCCGACGAACCTCCCATTGCCTCCGGCAACTCTTTCGTTGCTGTCCGTGGTCGCAGAGCAACCGCCGAAGGTAGTCGGCGGTTTCACCCCACGATGGACTACCCTCGCTCGTCAGAAAGATACCCTGGCATGGCTGTGAGCGTTGTCTTGAGTCGCGCCAGCGCGCGGATGTAGCGGTCACTGGCGGCTTGTTCTGAAATTCCAAGGACCTGAGCGGCTTCCCGGTTGGTGAGTTGTTCGAAATGCCGCAGGGCGAGGACTTCGCGGTCGATGTCTTTCATGTCGCTCAGTGCTTCATTCAGCTTCTGTGACATTTCTTCCCGCAGTGC
>JAYSPO010000490.1:0-12859 GCA_043722015.1 Candidatus Kuenenia sp.
GCTGTCGCTCATGGATCAATCTCCGAGTCCCGCAGGTTCAGCAACCTGTCTCCCGGAATCACAAGGTTACCCAACCTCTTTAAGCTTGTCCAGGATGACATAATGCGTGTGAAAGCTTCTGCGTAAAATTTCGCGACAGCGCTCAGGCCCGGATCAATTCGCTGATCGGATCGCCGAAGGGCAGGATCGGCATCGGGCGACCGCCGTAATCCAGGAAGGAATCAGACGTGTTGATTCCCAAGTGCCGGTAGACCGTGGCCCACAGATCATTCGGCGTGAGCGGTCGATCAGCCGGATGTTCCCCTTTGGAATTCGTCGAGCCGACAATCTGACCGGTGCGAATTCCGCCGCCGGCCATAATGAGCGACATGGCCTGCGGCCAGTGATCGCGACCAGGCTGCATGACACCTGTCTGGGAGCCGATCGAGTTTTCGATGCGCGGTGTGCGACCGAACTCGCCGGTCACGACGATCAACGTCTTCTGGTCGAGCCCGCGTTGATAGACATCTTCAATTAACGCGGTCACGGCCTGATCGTAGATCGGCAACCGCACTTTCAGGTCATCCCAGATGTGGCAGTTCACCGCATGAGAGTCCCAGTTGTAGACCCCCCGCTTCAGCGCCGGAATACCTGATTGATAGGGGTTCTCCATAATGACCGTGACGAAGCTGACGCCGGCTTCCACCAGGCGGCGTGCCATCAGCGCTCGCTGACCCCAGCAGTGACGACCGTATCGGTCCCGCAACTCATCCGGCTCGCGCGTCAGGTCGAATGCTTTTTTCGCAGCATCTCCCATCAACATACTGACTGCACGTTGCTGATAGTGATCGATAGACTCCATCATTTTCGAGGCGTCGATCTTTCGTTCCATGCGGTCAAGACTGCCGAGCAACTTCATGCGATTGTCAACGCGGTCAGAAATCGCCGTATTGAGTTCGATGTTCGGAATGGAAAAGTCGGGCTGAGTTGGATCGCCTACGACATTGAACGGCAGATAGGCCTGACTCAAATAAGCCGGGCCCTGAGCGAAGACGTCATTGACGCGGCCACCTGGATTCAGCGAGACGTAGTTCGGCACACCGTTATCAATATGCGCGCGGCACTTTGCGACGATGGACCCGGTCGCGGGGGCGTCGTTCACCGTGTTGACGGGGGTCGCCGGAATGCGGCCTGTCATCATCCGTTTGTGACCGCCGCCATGATCTGCGAATTCATGCGAGATTGAACGAACCACGGCATACTTGTCAGCAATCGTGGCGTGACGCGGCATCAGCTCGCATACATCCAGCCCCGGAACGTTGGTCGGGATCGGACGAAACACGCCACGATAGTCGGACGAAGCCTCCGGCTTCATGTCATACATATCCATGTGCGGCGGGCCACCCGGCAACCAGACAAAGATTACCGATGTCTGCCGGTCAACGGGCCGACCGGCTTCCTCCGCGCGAGCCTGCATGCGGAACAAATCCGGCAGCGCCAACCCGCCGACGCCCAGCATTCCTGCCGTCAATGCTTCACGCCGACTCACTGGCCCCGAGCAATCACGTTTCTTGGACTTCATGACCTGACTCCAGGGTATACCACGCGGTTGAGGCTCGCACATTCGTTTGACCACTTGGGCAACGCCCCGCGTTTCGTATTTCAAATCTCAAATTTCAAATCTCAAATATGAAATTTCAAATAGAACAATCGCGGCCCGCTGGGCACGCGGTTAAACAGGATGACAGCCCATGGAGGGATGTGCTCGACGACAAATTCGCCACTCTTCAGCGAGCCTTCGAGTATAACTGAACCCTTGCAGATATTACCACAGTTATTTGGGTCCGGCGAGCGGAGAGGCGTGAGCCCTCCGGTATCTCGATTTTTGTACCGGCAAGCTGACGCATGCCGCTCGCCAATTCTTGCACTCATCACCGCGTGGAATTGAGTTCGCCACGCTGACTCTCAGCACTTGAGCATTCCCATTCGCTGATCCAGTCCCAGCATCAGGTTCATGTTTTGAATCGCTACGCCGCTGGCGCCTTTGATCAGGTTGTCGATGGCGGCAAAGATGACGAGCTGGTCGCGGTTGAAGCGGACCGTGATGTCGCAGAAGTTGGTGAAGGAGACGTCTTTGGTCGTCGGGATATGATCGACAACCCGAATGAACGGCTGGCCCGCATAGAAGCGGCGGTAAGATTCCAGCAGTTGAGCCTGCGAGTGTTGCCCCTTCAAACGCGGATAGATGGAACAGAAGATGCCTCGATCCATCGGCATCAGATGGGGATTGAAGGCGACTTGTACGCTGGAGCCACCGATGTCGCTGAGGACCTGCTCGATCTCCGGCGTGTGGCGATGCTTTCCGATACTGTAGGCGGTGACAGATTCGTTACATTCGGAGAACAGATTCGATAGCTTCAGGGTTCGCCCTGCTCCGCTGATACCGCTCTTAGCGTCGATGATGATGCCGGTGGGCTCGATCAGCTTTTCTGCCAGTAACGGTGCCAGGGCCAGAATCGAAGTGCTGGTGTAGCAGCCGGGGTTGGCAACCAGGTCGGCGGATGGAATCCTGTCGGCGTAGATTTCCGGCAGGCCGTAGACCGTGGTGCTCAGTCGAGTTGGATCGGTATGAACGTGCTCGTACCATTTTTCGTAGACACCCGGATCCTTAAGACGATAGTCAGCGCTGAGATCGACGACTCGGCAACCAGCATCGAGCAATTGGGGCACGGCTTCCATGCTGGCCGTGTGCGGCAGGCAGCAGAACGCAATGTCGCACAGTTTTCCGGCTTGTTCAGGGGTGAGTGCTGTGCAGCGCAGGTCGAAAAGTCCGGTGAGCGATGGATGAACTTCGTTGATGTGTGGATTTGTGTCCTGACGAGTTGTCGCGGCCACAACCTCCGCCTGCGGATGTCGAGCCAGAATCTTGAGCAGTTCCAGTGCCGTGTAACCAGTCGCGCCAAGAATCGCAATGCGTGCCATGTGGGTCGCCGGGAGGAAGGGTTCTCATGAAATGCAGGTCCAGTATAGGACGCTCAGTACGTCACTCAATTAATTGCCCTTGTCGGTGACTCGCTTTCCGTGAATTCGGATTTTGCCCGCCAAAGTTAATCAGTAATCCCAGCTGAAATCCGGATGCATTCAAGTAGTTGATCACTTGAGCACGATGCTCGTCAGTCAAGGCGCTGACCGCTTTGATTTCCACAATGATCTTTCCGTAGCAAATGAAATCAGGAATGAAATGCTGTGCGAGTTCCTTTCCGCGATAGAAAAGCCGCAAGTGCTCGTGAGGAACAAATGGGATCTGCTGGTACTCGTGTTCGATCTCCAGACACTCCTGATACACAGATTCCAGAAAACCGCAGCCTTTGTCGTTGTAGACCTCAAAACAAGCGCCGATGATCTTGTAACATTCGTCTCTGTAGTGCAGATTGTCTGGCATTGCAGCGTTCCTTAGAACATGAGAAGTGAAGTCAGGACTTTGCCCGCGAATCACGCGAATGGCGCGAATCTGAATCGCGGTCGGGATCGTAACTAAACTTCAGGTTTCGCGCTCATTCGCGCCATTCGCGGGCCACCTGTTTTCGAGACCGAATCGCCACGTTTCTTGCAGATTCACACGGTTTAAGAATTTCGCCAGTCGCTTTTCAAATCGAAACAAGGCCGTCACAATAGTGGGTTCCCTTGAATTCACACCAACAATTATCTCTATCTGCATCTGGCAATCAAACCATGGCAAATGTCGCATCACTCGCATCCGCCGCGCTGACCGCTGGCAATGGTATTCTTCGGCTGGCACCCACCTGGGTTCCTCGTTCGTTCCTGCAGCCAGGTCGTCGTTTGAAGCTGCATCCGGACGATTACTATGCTTTGGGAATGCATCGAGGCGGGATTGATGAACGCTGGTTCGGGTCCACCACGGAAGCCGCAAACGACAATCGCAACGCCGACGAGGGTCTGTCGTATGTCGTTCACGACGGCCAGCGATTTCTGCTGCGCGATGTCGTGGCAGAACTGAAGAGCGAAATCATCGGTGACCACATCTGGAATGCGTTCAGGAAGTGGCCGGTGTACTCGAAATTCTTCGACAACATGGGCCCGATCCCGCATCACATGCACCAGAACGCCGAACAGGCTGCAAAAGTTGGCCAGGAAGGAAAACCGGAGAGCTACTACTTCCCGCCGCAGATGAACGCGATCGGGAACAATTTCCCTTACACGTTTATGGGACTCGAACCTGGCACCACAAAGCAGGATGTCATTGATTGTCTTGACCGGTGGAACAAGGGTGAGAACGGTCTGCTGGATCTGTCCAAAGCGTATCGCCTGAAGCCAGGTACAGGCTGGCTGATTCCGCCATGCGTGTTGCACGCGCCGGGTTCACTGGTGACCTTTGAGCCGCAGTGGGGCAGCGACGTGTTTGCCATGTATCAGAACCTGGTTGAAGGCCGTGCGGTTCCCCGAGCGCTCCTGACGAAGGACTTCCCTCCCGAGTTTCACAACGACAACAAGTACATTGTCGATGCACTGGATTGGGAAAAAAACGTCGATCCCAACTTCATGGCCAGCAACTACCTTGAGCCAATCGTCAGTGAAAAAGGACAAGGCTGGGTTGATAAATGGATCGTCTACGGTAAGGTAGATGGCAAGCAGTTGTTCACCGCCAAAGAGTTGACTCTTGAGCCGGGCGCGAAGTGCAAAGTCAAAGACGGCGGAGCCTATGGTCTGATCACGGTTCAGGGCTACGGTCGCATCGGTAAGCTGACTCTGCAGTCGCCCAGCATGATCCGCTTCGGTGCAATGACGGAAGACGAAGTATTTGTCACGGCGAAAGCTGCAGCAGACGGAATTGAATTCGAAAACACGGGAACTGAACCATTGGTGACGCTGCGATACTTCGGGCCTGATGCTCAGCCGAAGGCACCGAATGCGGGTGATCACAAGAAGTAAATGACCAATGTCTAATGAAAAATGACCAATGAGCTGTAGGGGGCCAGGCCGTGGCGGATGAAGAGCAGCACGAAGGTTCATCGAAGCCATTGTTTGATCTTGAAGAACGGACAGCGATCTTCGGTGAATCGGTAATTGAATGCTGTCAGAGACTCAGCCGAACTGCCGTGACGAAACCACTGATCAGTCAATTGGTCCGTTCTTCAACGAGTATAGGTGCGAACTACTGTGAGGCAGATGAAGCGGCGACGAAAAAAGAATTTCGATATCGAATCAGCTTGTGTCGCCGTGAATCTCGTGAAACCACACATTGGCTCCGTATGCTTGTGGCGGCCATCCCGGACTCCAAAGACGAAGCACGAATTCTCTGGAAAGAAGCAAATGAACTCACAAAGATCTTTGCCACTATCTACCGCAATTCAAGACCCGGCGACTGACTGCGATTCATTGGTCATTTTACATTAGTCATTGGTCATTCCTGAAAGGACTATCATGTCTCATTCTGCTCCCAAACTTCACAACGCTATGTGGCCTGGACTTGTTGGAAAAGGAGATGGCGAAGGCCAGGAACCGCCGATCAGTCTGGAGAAAATGCTGCAGTTGACGGCCGCCGCAAATGTGAATGGCCAGAAGTTTGACGGCATCGATTATTTTCTGTTTTTGCCTCATACGAATCCCGAGGCCAGCGATGCAGAATTAGTTCAGATTGCTGATCAGATCGCCGGCTACGGCTTCACGGTGGGATCTCTTGTGGCACCGGTCTGGCCGGGTACAGTTGGCGATTCAGCCATGGGCGACGCTGAAGCCCGTGGGAAATTTCTGAGCGCGGTGAAGATGGCGTGTCGCATTGCCGGCATCTTTGAAAAGCATGGCGTACGCAAGTATGGCGTGATTCGCATTGACTCAGCGGAATTCGGCGTTGCAAAGTGGCGTGAAGATGCAAAAGCCAACACGACAAAGATTGCCGCCACATTCCGCGAAGCCGCAAAGATCGCCGCCGATCATGGTCAACGACTCGCGGCCGAAGGCGAAATCTGCTGGGCAGGAATGCACAGCTGGAAAGATATGCTCAATCTGCTCGAAGAAGTCGCGATGCCGGAATCGCTCGGCTTTCAGGCTGACCTCGCGCACACATACCTGTATCTGCTGGGCTACAACGCTCCTGAGTGTGCTCTCGTGAAGGAAGGGCACACCGACGAAGAATTCTACGCCGCCTACAAAACGATGACGGACAAACTGCGACCATGGACAATCGACTTCCATGTGGCGCAGAATGACGGCCATGTTCACGGAGCGGGATCACATGACAAGACCGGCAAGCACTGTCCGGCTGACGATCCCAACGGAAAACTGGACATCGTGAAATGTGCCGGCTACTGGCTGCAAGGAGCGGCAGCACGTGGCATTCAACACATCTGCTGGGACGGCTGTATGTTTCCGAACGCGATGCTGGAAAATCCGGCGACGTGGAACACGATTCTTGACACGATGATCAAAGTTCGGAATGCACACGGCTGGTCATAAAGCCCCAATGTCTGAATCCCAATGACCAATGAGTCAAGAATTCATTGGTCATTTTTCATTAGTCATTGGTCATTCTTTCAATCACCATTTCACGAAATCAGGAACCCACTATGAAACCCCTCAACATCGGTCTCGTCGGTTATGGCTTTATGGGCCGGACGCATACCAACGGCTATAAACGCGTTAACGACTTCTTCCCCGATCTGAAGCATCGCCCGGTTCTCAAAGCCATCTGTGGGCGCAATGAAGAACAAGCCAAAGCATTTGCTGAGCAATGGCAGTACGAATCTACCGAAACCGACTGGCGCAAGTTGATCGCGCGTCCGGATATAGATGCGATCGACATCTGCACGCCGAACAATTCGCATGCGGAAATCGCGATTGCTGCTGCACAGGCTGGCAAGATGGTCCTGTGTGAAAAGCCACTGGCGATGAATCCCGTCGAGGGCCAGCAGATGGTGGATGCCATCGAAAAGGCTAAGGTTGCCAATACTGTGTGGTACAACTACCGTCGAGTTCCCGCGGTGTCACTCGCGAAGCAGTTGATCGATGAAGGTCGCCTCGGCCGAATCTTCCATTACCGAGCCAACTTCCTGCAGGACTGGACCATTAACGCCGACCTGCCGCAGGGCGGAGCTGGACTGTGGCGCCTCGATGCGGCCTCAGCGGGGTCCGGTGTGACGGGCGATCTGCTGGCGCATTGCATTGACACGGCCATCTGGCTGAACGGTTCCATCAACAGCGTCACAGCGATGACAGAGACTTTTGTCAAAGAACGCAAGCACAACCTGACCGGTAAAGTCGAAAAGGTCAGCATCGATGACGCATGTGCGTTCCTGTGCCGGTTCGGAAATGGCTCACTGGGCCTGTTTGAATCGACGCGATATGCGCGGGGTCACAAAGCCTTGTACACGTTCGAGATCAACGGCGAAAAGGCTTCGATCAAGTGGGATCTGCACGACCTGCATCGACTGGAGTACTTCGATTACGCAGACAACTCGCTGATCCGGGGCTGGCATCAGGTGCATTGTACGGACGGCGATATGCCGTATATGAGCAAGTGGTGGGTTCCCGGCCTGCAAATTGGCTACGAACACACGTTTGTGCATCAGGTCGCCGACTTTATCGCCAGTGTCGAATCCGGCAAGCCGTGTAGTCCGACATTCCGTGAAGCGTTGGAAACCCAAAAGATCTGCGAAGCCGTCCTGGACAGCGCGAAATGCGGCCAGTGGAAGGAAATTGCATAGCCTGACGCAAGTTGTCCGACTATACTGCCCGAATCAATATGAACGGCGGTTGAAGGGAAGCCCTTTCAGCCGCCGTTCCGTTTGTTGTGCCCTGAACATATTCTGATCGCAGAAGGCTCAGTTTTTCCGCCGCGAACATCGTGCGGAGAGATAGAAGTCCTCAAGCGTGTTTTTGCGATTTTCCGGATGAATGACGTCCTGCTCACCGGGTCGCCGTTCAAAGTTCTGTCCTGAGGTCCTGCCATGGAACGCCAGCCAATATCCCGCGAAGGTTACGAGAAAATCCGTGAAGAAATTCGCGTGATGGAGGCTGTCGATATGCCGGCGATCGCCGAACGCATCAAGACTGCGCGCGAGGAAGGCGATCTGAAAGAGAACGCCGAGTACCACGCCGCGCGTGAAACTCAAGGGTACACGCAGGCGAAGATCAATCAGCTGAAGACAAAACTCTCCCACTGTTTTATCGTCGAAAGAACCGACGGGCCGAAAGACACGGTCGGCTTCGGTTCGACGGTGAGGGTGAAAGATCTGTCGGACGATATGGAAGAGGCCTATGAGCTTGTCGGCCCCGGCGAGGAAAACTACGACGGCGACGTCATGAAGATCTTGACCACCAGCCCGATCGCGTCCGCCCTGATTGGCAGGAAAGTCGGCGACAAAGTGGAAGTGGAAATCCCTCGCGGCAAACTGCGGATGGAGATTCTTGGAATCGAATAGGGCTGGACTGGAACAGGATTTCCTGCCCGCGAATGGCGCGGATCACCGCTACAGCAGTTCAACGTCCGCTTCATCCACGATCACGGATGCACCCTGCTGCATGAAGTTGACCATGACAGTCAGTCGATGCTGAGAAAGCGTCTTCGTGATCGTGCCTTTGAGACCTTTCATGGCACCATTCCTGACGATGGCCATGCGTCCGACGAGTGGTTTAGGTTCGGGGCGGATTTCTGATCCGGCGACGACCAATTGTCGAATGCGACGCAGGTCTTCCACCAGTTCTTCGGATTCAGTCACCGACAGGCAGCGCGAAATGCAGCCCGTTGATACCGCGTCGTGACGCGCCACTTCGTCGCCCCGCACGAACACGTAGCCCGTGAACAGCGGCACGTAGCTGGTACGGATTCTGCCCTGCGGAGACCGCTTGCGCTGCTGGACCATGGGGCCGTAGTGCGCGATGTTCAGTGGCCGCAATTTGCGCATCAGCTCCTTCTCCTGCCTTGCCAGCGTATACATGGCAAACCACGATTCGTCCGGGATCTCGGCTGGTTGATCCAGCAGTGATTCCGGAAATATGTCAGGTTCCTGGGCAAGGATGGGCATGGGACAAAAGTAGTCAGTTTCTGGTAGTCAGTTGGCAGAAGCACACCGGAAGCACGAATCACCAGTCATAACGGAAATTTTCTGGCGATCAAGCGGTCACTACCTGGTTCATCGGCAGTTGGCAAAAGTGACTGAAGGTGAATGAGCTCTGTCCGGCAGGTTCATCGCGTGTCAGGTTAGTGTGGCACAAATCGAAGAGAACTCAGACTGAGTTGAGTTTTCCGGATGTTCCGGTCGAGGCAATTCTGGCAGATTTCAGGGGATTGAAGAGTCCAGTTTCGAGGCCGACGGTACGAATGCTGAATCACAGTCGCACTGGACTTGGCCTCGATTACGCTTCATACTGACAGCGTCATTCAGCAAGGATCAATTTCATGCCGTCACCATTTCCGGGGATGGACCCGTTTCTTGAGCGTCTGTCCATCTTTTCGGACTTTCATGCTGGATTCATAGCCTCCATGCGAGCATTGCTGCAGACAGAGTTACCAGCGCCGTACTATGCAGCGATGGGGCGCCGCGCCTGGGTGGAAATCACGGAACGTAATATCGGGCCTGATGTGTCTGTGATGCTCGAAGCACGGCAGGGCGATCATTCACGGGGATCAGTCGTGGTGGCTGAACCGAACCTAACGCAGCCCGTAGTGATCCATGTGCCGCACGATGAGCGAGTGGAAACACTGATCGAAATCTGCGAAGGGCGCGGTTCAGAGCGGCGAGTTGTCACGGTGATTGAAGTGCTGAGCCCATCCAACAAGACGATCGGTGAACACGGACGCAATCTGTATCTGCAAAAGCAGCAGGAACTGCTCCAAAGCAAAACGCATTTGATCGAAATCGATCTGCTTCGAGCAGGCCTGCATTCCACCGCAGTCCCCAGAGACCGGTTACAACGAAAAGTCACCCGCTATGACTATCACGTCTGCCTGCACCGGTTTGACAAGTTCGAAGACTATTTTGTTTATCCGTTCACGATGACTGAACAGTTGCCAACCGTGCCTGTGCCGCTTCTGCCGGGCGATGGAGAAGTCAAACTGGATTTACAGGCCGCCTTTCGGCGTACCTACGAAGAGGGGCCCTATTCGCGGGAGATCGACTACCAGCGGGACTCAATTGAACCTTCCGTCGCTGAAGAAGATCTGGCGTTTGTGAAAGCACGACTGGCTGAGCATTCAGCAGCCGTCACCGGTGGCTAGCGCTTTGCATTGGAAAGGGGTCAGGAACCAATAGTGCGAAGCATCCTCCGGGCCATTTGGCTATTGGTTCCTGGTATCTCAATTCAGAAGAAATCAGTTTTGGGTTGCAAGACACGGTCGAAGTGGGTCTGATTTCGGTCTGCAGCCGGAATCAGGCGGCCATACAGATCAATTTTTCCGTTGGTGCTTTGACACTGCGGGTCAGCGTGATCGTATGGCTATTGTTTTTAGAACCGTCGCTGACACCTTTTTTAAAGCTTCTGCCGTGACGCTCTGTAGCCGTACTCAACTGCAAACCAGTCTGCGAACTGCTCACGCTTGCGGAAGCTGGTGTTACGGGCATCGTTGATGTGGCCGATTTCGTGAATCAGGACGTTGTTGAGATAGAAGTCACGAATTGTGGTTTCTGTCCAGGTCAGCCGCCACAGGTTTCCGTCCTGCACCCAGCGGCCGCCGTACATCTCGGTTTCGATGCGTTGAGCTGGTCTGGGAGCACGAATGTAAAGCTCTTCCAGTGACTCTTCGATTGGATACAGATAAACGGCAGTACCCCATTGCAGGCCGTAGCAGGGGAACAGGCGTCGTTTCTTCGTCATGCGACTGAACTGCACGATGTCCAGTTTCTCCTGAAACTCAGCTGGCAGTTGCAGGACTCGCTCACGCACATCATCCGCTGATACCGGGTGCATGTATCCGCGTCCTGCGGGCTGAGTCACAATCTGCAGATCGTGATCGTGGCGTTCGTCGCCGCTGACTGGATCGTGCCAGACTTCAGGAGCATCAAAAGCGCGGCCATGAGCCAGACCATCGCCACGATGCTGATGCGCGGACGCAGGGCGCGCACTGGCACGGGGTGAGGAAACTCGACCGTGCCGCGCAGCATGGAGATTGGAGCGGGTGATACTTCGGCGAGATGAATTGTGATGTGACATGGCAGGACCCGTAAATCAGCAGACGTTGAAACTTCAGTGCCGGAGAATGCAGAAGTTGATTGACGCCGACTGCCTAATTTCGAACTTCGACGTTCTGTCGCAGACCGAGGGGACGGGCATCCGTTCGAGGGAAGGATTCGTTGCCTGGTGAACTCCTCTGGGCAACGTCAACGACTCACTTTTGTCAGCGAGTACGCACGATCCTAGCGGCCTGATCCACGGAATCCAGATGAACAGCGTAAGTGGCTGTTATGTAAGGCTTTACGCACAACGATTGCTTGCCGCTGTGTCCGAGCGCAGGTTCTGCGAGGACGTAACCCGTTGCTGCCAATTGGCTTGGAGTCGGCGTCAACCGAGAGTCCGAATATGAGGGCATGTACAGTACTCGGGGTGCCCAAATTGAAAATCGCATTTTGATCGCGGAATATGCGAGAAATTGTGCCTGATCGAAGCGGGGTTGGCAGACGTTCACTGTGAGCAAATTGCCGATTGTGTCGCGTGGACAGTCTACGACACGGCAAGCATCCGCAGAATCCGCCGAAGTTGGTCGTTTCTGAAGCCTCAGTTACGGTTCAACGTCCGTTTTCAGCGAAGTGAGGTAAGGCAGCGTGAGCTTGAAGCCATAAACTTGATGTGATGCGGAAAAGTTCCGCCAGCGCAGCGACGGGTGTCCGTTTGCGCGTTGCTCCGTCGGCTGGGAAACAGAATTCGTGCCTGGATCGATCCATCGACACTTCTACGTCGTCTTGTGCTGTCTGCTGTTCGCCAGCGGATGTGGTGCGGCGATTCAACGCAATGGAACCGAGCAACTGTTGTTGTCCGATTCTGTGGATCGGGCAATCGATCAATTGGACCTTTCTCCGCTGGCGGGGCGTAAGGTGTATCTTGACACCGAGTACATGAAGACGTTCAAAGGTGCGAATGTCTTCATCACTTCAGACTACATCATCAGTGCGTTGCGACAGAAGCTGACGACCACGGGGTGTTTCATGCAGGCGACTCGTCTGGACGCCGACTACATTCTTGAGGCGCGCGTGGGTGCGTTGGGCACAGATTCGATGGAAGTCACATACGGGATCCCGTCGAGCAATGGTCTCGGTACAGCTGCCAGCGCTTTGAGTGGTGTCCCTGCGGTCCCCGCGATTCCGGAAATTTCTGTCGGCAAGCGCAACGGCGTCAAGGGGATTTCGAAGATCGTTGTCTTTGCGTATCACCGTGAGACGAGCATTCCGGTCTGGCAGTCCGGCAGCGCCATCGCACGCAGCGACGCGCGGGATTCGTGGTTCCTGGGAGTCGGACCGCTCACACGCGGCAGTGTTTACAACGGCACGCTGCTGGCCGGAAATCGGATCAATTCGCCGTTTGAAAAGAAGAGCAAGACGCACGAAGTGAAGCCACTCACAATGGCCGATAAACACAGCTACGTGCATCCGGCAGTACTCGAACAACAATTGGCGGATGCTCAGGCAAACGCAACGCCGAGCGTTGAACATGCCTCGCACCTGGAAGGCAAAACGCCTGCCACCGCAACCCTCAACGCTCCAGCACCCGCCGTAACGCCGTGACGGTTCAGTCGAACACAAAAAGCCCAGCGCGGGCTTCGCCCGCAACCCATGGTTGACGACGAAACTCAGGAACATTTACGCCGGGAAAATAAAGAGCAGAAAAATTGATAGCAGAAAAATGTCGGCTTTCTGCATCTTGAATTCTTTGC